>JANMEE010000285.1:0-42852 GCA_031376645.1 Dolichospermum sp. OTE_75_concoct_329_sub
TGAACGGGTTTGCTGGTTCCCGGGATTATATCCATTCAAAAATCAGCATTTAAATACCACAGTGAATAAATTCACTCGTGTCGCTTCCCTCTCAGGGCTAAAGCCACTGAGTTTCCCGCATACCGCGAGGTTTTATGAAAAATTCCAAATTTCTGCAAATATCTACTGCTACTTTATTGAGTTTAGGAATATTCCAAAATATAGCTCTTTCCCAACCAATTAAAAGCCAAATAAGAATCCCCGCTTCTCAAACTGTAGAGAGAAATTTATCTCAAATAAAAATTAATCCCCTTTATCTGGAAAGAGAACAAAAAGCTCCCTTAATCATTAAAAATCAACTTCTGGAATTACGCCGCGATATCCAGTCGAAAAACCTAACTTTTCAGGTAGGTTATACCTCAGCCTTAGATTATAAGCTAGAGCAACTAGCAGCTACCCAAGCACCTGATGATTTACCAACACAGGCTAATATCCAAAATGCCCTAGCTGCACAAATTTTAAATATTGATTCCGAAGAACGAGAGAAATTTGAACGCATTAATCCAGGAGTAATTCCTGAACTACAATTAATTAAAGCCCGTGGCTGCTTTGCCTCAGCTAAATCCTTTGACTGGCGGAATTTAAATAAAGTTACCCCAGTTCGAAATCAAGGTGGTTGTGGCAGTTGTTGGGCATTTGCCACCTTGGGAGCTTACGAAGGTAATAACCTAATTCGTAATAACACCGCAACTGATGCTTCCGAACAACAAATTATTAACTGGGGTGGTGCAGGTAGCTGTGGTGGTGGTTGGTGGTCCAAAGCATTTGATTTCCTCATCAAAAATGGGACTGCCACCGAAACTACCGTCCCTTATACAGCCACCAATAACCCTTACAATCCCAGTGTAGCTACTCCCTACCGTTCTATAGCTTGGGGATATGTCAAACCTGACGGCGGAATTCCCACAGTTGCAGAAATGAAACTGGCCATGTGTAAATATGGACCCTTAACAGTAGCTGTCCGAGTGACTCCGGCTTTCCAAGGTTATGTTGGTGGCGTATTTAACGAGCAAGCAAATGGTCCGATTAATCATGGTGTCACCCTCATTGGTTGGGATGATCAAAAACAAGCTTGGTTAATCAAGAATTCTTGGGGTACAGGCTGGGGTGATAATGGTTATATGTGGATTGGCTATAACAGTAATAGCATCGGTTATGGAGCAGCCTGGACTCAAGCAAGAAGCAACTTCTATAAACTGTCTCCTGACTTGTTGAAAAAATTCACCCCTTTCCAAATCAATCCAGATTTAATTAAAGTTAACCCTGGAAAATTACCTCGGTAATTTTTTATAACTTGATTACATTAGAAAATTTTAGGTTGGGTAAAGTGCAAATTTTAACCAACCTAATTTTCTAGGTTTCACTCAACAAGGGAGATTAACAATTATTTATGACTGTCACCAAACGAGTTCTTTTAATTATTTCTCTGCTAACTACCTTAACCATTATTTTTAAAGTTAGTGCAGCTTCCACTCCTCCCATGTCTAACGCAGAAATCACTGTTGATGATACCAAAAATAACGATCAAATTATTATTAAAAAAGGTAACATTTTGATTGTTGAATTGTTAACTAATCCAGGGACAGGTTATAGTTGGCAAATAATTAAAAATGATCCTGAACAACTAAAAACTTTGGGAGATTCAGTATTAAAACCATTAGAGATAGAAGCCCCAGGAGCATCTGAAAATCAAGTTTTCCGATTTTTAGCTAAAAATTCAGGTTCAACAGTGCTAGAACTGCACTATTTACGTCCCTGGGAAAGAAATATTCCTCCCTTAAAAACCTATCAAATCAACGTTCAGATTCATTGATAGTATAAAAATAGTTCAGGAGTATGGCTAACACCACGCTGCGCTATCAGAAATAAGAAAATTCTTTCCCTATTCCCTATTCCCTATTCCCTATTCCCTATTCCCTATTCCCTATTCCCTATTCCCTGCTATATTAATTTTCCGGTAAGGTCAGAATTTCCACCCCATCTTCCGTGACAGCAATGGTATGCTCAAATTGAGCAGAAAGTAGGCGATCGCTTGTTACCGCAGTCCAACCATCATTCAGCATTTCCGCCTCATGAGTACCTTCATTAATCATCGGTTCAATAGTAAACACCATCCCGGCTCTAAGTTTCTTACCTCTACCCCTAATGCCATAATGAGGAACATCCGGTGCAGTATGGAAAACATGACTAATCCCGTGGCCGACAAAATCCCGCACCACAGAAAAGCCGAAAGACTCAGCATACTCTTGAATCGCTGCCCCAATATCTCCCATTTTTGCCCCAGGTTTTACCTCAGCAATTCCCAAGCGCAGACACTCTTGAGTTACTTCAACTAATTTCTGTGCTTTTGGACTAGGATTACCAACCAGAAATGTTTTTGATGTATCACCATGATAACCTTCAACAATGGGTGTAACATCTATATTAATGATGTCCCCATCCTTGAGAATTTGTTTAGCATTGGGAATACCATGACAAATCACCTCATTCACACTGGTACAAATTGACTTAGGAAAACCTTTATAACCTAAAGGTGCGCTTTTAGCTCCGTGCTTTTGAGTCCATCTTTCCGCTTCATCGTTTAACTGTAGGGTACTTACACCTGGTTTAACCAAAGGTTCTAGATGTTGTAATAACTTAGCAGCCAAGCTACCAGCACGACGCATTTTTTCGATTTCTCGCTGGGATAAAATGACAATGGTTTCTATTTTCATCAATTTTCTCTATCTACTCTTTTAAAAATATAGTTAATCCAGTGATTGCCGCCCTGCTGGCAGCATCTGCTACCTTCAGAGTATACAAGCTTTGTTCTGGGGTGATATATAAAGGACTACCATCAAATAGATAATCTAATACCATAGTTGTATCTTTGGCAAATAAACCCCGACGAGTACCCACTTCAATCAACTTTGTTCCTGCTGCGGACACCAACATTCCGGTATCACCATCCAGAATTATCTCCCCTTTTGTACCTTGAACTTCTAATTTGCGTTCTGACTGCCATAAAGTTTCACCCTTACCATAAATTACCTGTGCTAACAATCCACTGTCAAAGCACAACTGGGCTGAACATAAACAGGTTTGGTAATAATCCGGCTGGGTTTCCCAATATCGTTGGTGACAGTTGACAGTGAAGACTTCACCAAACAAATCAATCAAACGATGTAACCGAGACAATGCCCCAATTAGGGGAAAGCCAAACATCTCATGATTATAAGTCCACTTGCGCGGGGCTGGGTTCTGGGGATTCAGGGTACTATAGCGGACATAAAACAAATCACCAATTTGGTCTAAGTGTTGTTTTAAAGTTTGATGCCAACCACCCAAGAGTTCAATGTGTTCGACGTGCAACATTTTATTGACTGTTTTCGCTAAAGAAACAAGTTCTTCAGCTTCTTTCACATCTACAGAGAGAGGATATTCAACAATGACGTGCTTACCGCTAGATAGGGCAGCATGAGCAATTTTACCATGATCTCGATTGATGGTGCAGATGACCACCAGATCTAAATCTTCCCGCTCTACTAGCTGTTGCCAAGAATTTATAACTTCAATAGCGGATTCTTGGGCTAGAGCCGCCGTCCTTTCAGGATTTCCAGCAATAGCAATTAAATTAGTTCGAGGATCTTGTTGTAATGCCTCAGCCCTGAGTTTAGCCGCATAGCCAGTACCTACTAAACCCACCCTGAGACTGTTTGTAGATAAAGGTGACTCGTAATCATACATAAATTTATCACCAGTTTTCAATGTTTCCTATTTAATGCCATGGAAAAGTCAGTATAAGGAAATGTCAGATACTGCCATCCTATAAGTACCACATATTTTCAACAGCCGTACCCATTAAGATGCACTTTGACATCTATCCTAGCGGGTATTTCATATAACTAAAACTTATTAGTAATAAGTAACTAAATTTCATTACTAATCGGGGTCAATTTTCTGTCATAACTTTTAACTTTTCCCTTAGTATCAGAATTGAAGCAAATTTAAACCAGCGGCTAATCCCATCAGAATAGCTGTAAAATATGCTTGAAAATAGCTCATACTGCCGATTTCACAAGAGAGGATAATTAAATGGCTAGTTACAAAGTTACTCTAATCACCCCAGACGGTTCTTCCACTATTGACTGCGAAGACGATACCTATATTCTAGATGCAGCGGAAGAAGCTGGACTTGACTTACCCTACTCCTGTCGTGCTGGTGCTTGCTCAACCTGTGCAGGTAAAATCATCTCTGGTACTGTTGACCAATCTGATCAGTCTTTCTTGGATGATGATCAAATCCAAGCTCAATATGTATTGACTTGTGTTGCTTATCCCACTTCTGATGTCACCATCGAAACCCACAAAGAAGAAGACCTTTACTAAGCTTTAGTAAGGATAATTCACTACAAAAAAGGGATTGGGGATTGGCTACTGAGTAGGAGTTTTACCAGTTCCCCAATTACCTCCTACAGGTTGGCGTAAATAGGACAACTGTTTAAAATGGACGAAAAGCCTAATTTATTAGCTTTTTAACGTTTGAATCCATGACTTTTTACTTCCGCCCTATTGTACTAGTAGTCTGTCAAGAACTAATTGACGGGTTCATTTGTTGCCATTTTGATTCTTCCTTCTTCCTTCGTGTCCTATCTCTACGAGACGCTCCGCGAACGTGCCTATATCCCTCCGGTCCCGTCAGGGATACGTGGTTCGTTTCTTATCCGTCAAAATTTATTTGACAGACTACTAGTACAGTACAGCGTAAGTTAATGGACAATTCCGAATCTGTGAAAAGCTTATGCTTCATTTATTAGACATCTGGTAAAAATTAAATATGCGTTTCCTAGAACCCTTGTAGAGACGTTCCATGGAACGTCTCTACATTGATTTCTGGAGATGTCTATTCTAAATTCTAAATTCTTAATTCTTAACTCCCCCCTGGGGGACTACTTTCTTTAATTTTAGTGCCAGGATAATAAAACTCCAGAATTTTGGCACTAGACCAACCTAATTTGGCTAAGTTCTGAGCGCCCGTTTGACTCAAACCGACTCCATGTCCTAAGCCACCACCGATAAAAGCATATCCCCAAATATCTGTCTGCCCTTTGTTCAACGGTTGAATGTAAAACAGCGTGCTGACAGGGGCTGCAAAGGCACTCCGCACTTCATCTTTTTGTAACGTAAAAACACCGATATCTGTTTTCACAGCCAGTTTTAAAATCCTACCGCTGGAACTACGTTGGACTACGGACATAGACTGAATTTTCTGGAATTTGCCATAAGGGCTTTTTTTAGCTTGTAAAAATTTTTGCAAGTCTTTGGTAATTTTATTGATATCCGTTTCTCTGTGCCAACGAAATACATCCCATTTACTCTCATTAAATCCGGCTTTAAGATTGATAAATTTTTGGAAGTTCTGATCATTTGCGAGATTCTGACTCGACAAGTTCCAAATGTTTTGATTAGGAGCATCTATGACTGGTTTTAAATACGGACGATCTTCACCATTCCAGATGTCACTAAAGTTAGCAGTTACACCACCTGTAGTAGAAGAATACAAGGCATCCACTATTTGGTTATTATAAGTCAGTAACTGACCTCTAGTCGAGGCGATCGCCTGATCTGTATTTTTGGCAACTCCGCCGAGTCCTTGATAAACTTGACAGTGAGTGTCAGCACATAATTGATAATTATCTACCGCAAATCTGCGGACATTTCTTAAAGCATAAGTGCGAGCAATAATTGCTTGTGCTTCTAAGGCTGCCATTGGCGCATCTGTACCGATTTCATGGGGTAAAACTCCCCGTACATAAGTTTCTAATGGTACTGTATTAACCAAGGTATAATGTCCATAAGCGTTGGGCTGCAAGGTGATTTTTCCTACGTAAACACGCTTCTGTTGGGATTTATCATCTGTATTGACTTTGATTGAATCCTTACCCGCAGTCACTTCTAAGTAATTTGGACTATAATTTTTACCATTGACTACCCAAGTAATTTTTGGGACTTGTTTGTCAATTTTGGTTGCCAAGTAAGCATTTTTATCGCCGGATGTTTCTATACTTTTTAACAGTAAGCGGCGAACTAAGGGCGTGCTGTAAATGTCCCGTTTTGCCCATACTTGCCAGCGTTCTGGTTGAGATATTTCCACTTCTATACCTTGAGAACGCCAGCGGTTGGCGTTATCTTCTGCTGTTTCAAAGGTACGAAAGTCCCCCAGCACCAATACTTCCTGAACCACTACTTGGGTTAAGGGTTCCATGACTGTTGTGAACTGGATGGGTTTGTCTGTAACTAGGGTTTGCTGCTGAGTACCCACTGCAAATTTTAATGTTAAGCGATCGCCTTTTGTGGCGGCTAATTCTAATTTATCCGTAGGTTTAGCCCCAAATCGTTGGACAATGCCAATTTGCAATTCCACATCCCGGTATTTAGTCACGGGTTCTGAAGCGGCAGCCAATCCTAACAAGCAAAAGGTGGTGATTAATTTGTAGGCAGAACGCCAAATAAATATTTTCATGAAGACTTATCTGCCGTTGGAGAGATTGGGAATTTGTTATACTTTTTCGCTTATACGCTTTCTATATTATCATTACGTCTTTTTTTCTGCACAGTTGCAAATCGAAGTCATTATGAGTGTGGTTTATTTTCCAACTTTTTAGATCCCCCCTAACCCCTCTTTTTAAGGCTACGGTGTACACACATCTCTAGACAGGATGCCAAACGTTATCCGATCCCCCTAAATCCCCCTTAAAAAGGGGGACTTTGAAGAATTTAGCCCCCCTTTTTAAGGGGGGTTGGGGGGATCTAAACGTTGTGGGGCAACTCTAGAAGACTTGTGTGTACACCGTAGCCTTAAAAAAGGGGGAACGGTCATCAAAGTCTCCCCTT
The DNA here is from genome assembly GCA_031376645.1 of Dolichospermum sp. OTE_75_concoct_329_sub. Lineage (GTDB taxonomy): Bacteria > Cyanobacteriota > Cyanobacteriia > Cyanobacteriales > Nostocaceae > Dolichospermum. The sequence goes on from JANMEE010000285.1 coordinate 6,913, forward strand.
TTCAGGGAGATTTAGAGGGATCTAAAACTTTTGATACCTACAAGAGAACTTTTTGAACATCCTCTTAGATGATGTTTTAAAAGTTTTCCAGGTATAAATTAACCCCTCTTGTAAACCTCTCCCCGAAGCGGGGAGAGGCTTTGAAACCCCCCTTCCCAGCCTTCGGCACGCTGCGCTAACGTAGGGAAGGGGGGCAGGGGGGTTAGGTTTTTGGAGATTATTGGTTTTATTTAATACTTTTCAAACATCCTCTTAAACATCCTTTCAAAATTATCGTTTAAACAGAGATTGGATCTTATGTAAAAATAGGAAATCAGCAATTACCAGAATAATCACTATGAATAAAACTTTAAAGCCTATTTCTAATGTAAATCCCATAGCTAGTAAAGTAAGTAAAACAAGATTCAGCACAAAACTTAAATAAACAATATATGGTGGAAAAGAAGCAACAGGATCATCAATTAGTTTGATTCTCTTCAAAATTGCTTTGGTACTTTGTGGTCTGTTTTTTGGTTTATATTCCATTAAATCATCAATTAGATCTTTGAATTTCTCAGAAATTCCTGTTACTTGATCTCGCCATAATAATTTTAAAGTTCGTGAATCTATATTCAGTTCTCCATTACCAGGATAAATTCCCGTTAGTAAATTAACAAAAGTTCGTCCTAATGAAAAAAAATCAGATGTATAATTTATCGAAGTTCCCCTTTCTTGCTCAGGTGAATTATAACCTGGTGATCCTATTATTGTAGTGGGTGTAGTTTGTCGTTGAGTTTGTTGGGTAAATTCCTTAACAATGCCAAAATCAATTAATACTAATTGACCATCTGGTTTTAACATTATGTTACTCGGCTTAATATCCCTATGACAATAATTATGCTGATGAACATGACCTAAAATATCAATTAGTTGTTCTAACCATCTAATAGCTTGTTCTGTATTAGTAATTTTGTTATTTTCCAACCATTTTTTTAAATCCTGCCCTTCAATTTTCTCCATCACTATCCCATATAAAATTTCCTGGGTGTGAAAACAGCGAAATTCAACGTAACCATCCATTGCGACTTGAGGAATTCCTGAATAATTTAATCGTTTTAATACATCATATTCTTGTTTAAAAAGTTCCAGTGCTTTAGGAATAGTTAAGTTGAGAATTTTAATAACTTTCTGATCATTTCTCAATCTATCTTCTACTGCAAAAGTCCTACCAAATGCTCCATCTCCTAGTTCTTGAAGGACATGATAACGATTATTGATCGTATCTCCTGGCTGAATCATAGTTTTATCTTTTTTGTGTTAATAAACTGTTTATTTATTTTATACGAAGGTATGCAGTCATCAAATTAAAAACCCTGTAGGGGCGGGGAAACCCCGCCCTCTTGATTGTATTTCATCCGACCGAGAACCGCTATAATCCTATCTTAATTTGATGGGCAAGGCAAAGCTTGCGTATACTTAATTGGTACAAACATAGCCCCATAGCTATTACATTCAGTAGGGACAACATGAAATGGTTGGGAAGTATCTTCTTTCCTATCTCCAACCTCATCAAAAGAAATAATTCCTGAAGCTCCTTCCTTTACTTGTAAATTCTTTAATTGCTCCTGTATATCCAATCTTTGTTTATCTAGTGGATCATTTATAGACAATTTTTCAAACGCTTTTGTTAAAACCAAAGTACCATCATAGGACATAGCAGTTTGAATATTTATATTACCTGTTCCCCAAAGTTGTTTAGCTCCGTCAATAACTTTTTGATTAGGACTAGTTAAAGGATGCCAATAAATGACTAATAAAAGTTTTTTGACGATCTTGTTTCTATTGAGTATTTCAGTCCTATACAGAACCGAAAGTCCTCCCATTGGCAGTTGATCTTGATTCACATCAATCAAGCTTAAAGTATTCTTGATACTGTTGGGATTAACTCGACCATCAGGAATCAAAATAAGTGCCTTAGCTCCTTGCTGTTTAACTGCATTCAAGGTACTCTTAGGAATAAAATTAGGAATAGATACATCTTGGTCAATTATCCTACTTGCACCCAATTGGCTACGTAATTCTTCAAAAGCAGAATTACTATAAGTGCTGCTTGGAGTGTAAAAAACAGCTACTTTTTCTCCACGAGTTAATTCTGATAATTTTAATTTATCAATTAAGACAGGGAGCTCAAACCTAACACTAGGGACAATCCGAAATAAGAAATTTTCTGGATATTTCTGATCCTTTAAAATACTTTCTCGGGTAGCGGTAGCAGGAGCAATAACAACAACTTTTTTTTCTTGATAAACAGGTAAAGCTTTTTTAGTGAGTTCAGATGTATAATGTCCAAATACTGCTACTATATCATCTTTAGAGAGGAGATTTTCGGCTAATTCATGCACGGTGTTGGGGTTATTTTCATCGTTAACAATGATAACTTTTAACCCTGGATGTGCAGTATTTTTGTTAAAATCTTCTTGAATTTGTGCTGCACCTCTTAACAAAGCTTCTGCTGTGCCTTGATCATCCTGCTTGATAGGAACAACAACAGCAATAGTGTAACTTTTTCGGTGTTCTTGCATTAATTTGGCATTATTCAGATAAATCAAAACTTCCGGGTTATTTCGATTTTTCTTTCTCTCTTGAGTGAAAACATTAACTGCTTGTTGAAATTTACCTTCTTGAAAATCTGAAAATTTTTCTTTGGTAAAAAGACTTTCTTCTCCACAGGATATATAGTCATTTAATTCAGGTTTTTCACACCAATTGTTAGAAACATTTACTAAACTTAACAAGTACCGGATAAATTGCAGTTTTGGATCAATAATCCAATATCCCCAAGCGACAAACCCGATGATAAAAATCACTACTGGTATTTTCTGGATTTTTTTGCGAAAACTTTTCATGTAAATCAACCTAAAAAATAAGTAAATGTATTTATTGATAACGATTTCTAATATACTTAGAAATCAAACGATAAGAAATCCAGAAAGTTACGAATTTTTCTTGATTATTTTGTGTAATCAAACCAATTTTCCATAGTTTTTCTAGAGCTTTTCTAATGTCTGATTTAGAAATAGACAGAAAAAATTCATAAATCTCAAGTAGTGATATTGGATCTTCTTCATGGGATATTTTTTGCATAATATTGATGTCTAAGTTTGATAAATAAGAAAATTGTTTATCCAATAAATCATTCATTGCATCACCGACAAATAATGTTCCTTCCAGAAAATCAGCAATATTACCGTTATGCCAATTTTGAATAGTTGTAGCGGTAGATTGTAAGGCTAATGGATGTCCTTTGTATTGTTTAATTAGTGTTTCTATACTACCATTTGTAAAATCTTTAAATTGAAAATTCTTCAATAGCTCTCCACAATCTTGATTATTTAAACCTTCTAAGAGAAATTCTTTAACTCTAGAGTTATTAACAAATGAATTCATTTGTTGAGGTATTATTGAACTATTAAATATTAAGCAACTTTGATGTTGTTGTTCGACAATGGCTTTTAAAAGCTTTTCATACTTAGTATACTGCTCTACGGATATTTCATTAGTGTCAGTCAATTTTTGCCATTGATCAAATATTAGTAAGCAACGATGGTTTTGTAAAAAATTAATTAGTTTCATTATTCTTTGAGGGCTATTCCTATTTTCTGTATTGTCAGCTAAAAAATAGGATTCCATATCAGTTAAAAAGTCTTCAACAAAAGGTACATATTCCAGATTCTTCCAGAACACATATTCAAACTTATCTTTAAACTTTTCCACAAACTTTATTAATAGTTCAGTTTTACCAATCCCACCTAAACCAAACACTCCTACCAAAGCAGATTTATCTTCAATTATCCATTTTTCTAACTGAGCTAATTCTTGTTCACGTCCATAAAACTTTTGAGGAACTGGTTGTTCTCGTAAATCTATATGTAATAAATGGTTATTTGTTAGCTGGTCAATTTTTTGACTATTTTGTTCTAAAAGTCGTGTAATAACTATTTTGCAATTAGGTTTTGTAACTTTTCTACCTATGATTTTAGAGAGGTCTTGGAATAAATCAGGTCCAGTATTATTTTTGATGGTGTCAACAGCGTAATGACCTACATCCATATTGGCATAGCTGATATTTTGCAAAGAATATTCTAAAATCGCTTCTTGACAATCATTTAAAGTCCAATCTATTCCTTTTTCACGCTTTATCCAATCTTTTAATCTTCTGATTATTTCTTTCGCATCCATAGTCTATTTATCTTCTCATATGATTTTCTGGATTGTATCTTAATTTGTTACAACTTTCTGAACTTTATTAGTTTTATTACTTAAATACTGATTAATATTTAGTATTTGCAATCACATTGGTTTCATGGATACTTAGTTGTATAAACAGAAAAACGAGGTTGACAACATGACTAACCAAAATTCATCCACAGCTAAAATTCATACTTCAGTAATTTATCCAGCAGAAATCATAAGTGTCTCTAAACACCATAATGCCACGTATTATTTTATGTCACTACAATCACTGTCCGTAAAAAATATGTTATTTACACAGAGTTATCAGGGAGGGGATGATGAAGATCCTATTGTTCCTCCTAATCTAATGTAGAGACATTCCATGGAACGTCTCTACAACAAAATGTCTTTACTTACAGCGATTTCCAATCATATAAGGTACATCTTAGCCCCCTCATCGCTTGCGGGGAGGGGGTTGGGGGTGGGGCTCATGTTCCGGGTTTGATGACAATTTACTTAACAATTCTCATGGCTTCCATTTTCCAAACCTCCAATTCTGGTAACTTGCAACTGACTTTTTTAAGTTGTCGATCTTGAGAATAAAACTTGAGAAAATTTTGCCATGATCCTATAGAATCTTGTTGTTTTCCCTCTGCTGCTTGCACTTGTGCCAATAAACAATAAGCAGGAGCATAATTATTTTCCAATTCCAGACAAATAAGTAAATGGTGTTTTGCTTGTTCATAATAATTTTGCTGAAAATATGCCCAAGCAAGATTTTTATGTAATGTTAGTTTAACTATGGGATCTTTTGCCTTTGGTAAAATTTGTTCAATCATTGTCACTGCTTCCGCGCTATTTCCTTGGAGAATTTGCAATCGAGCTAAATTATTAATAGCAGCATCAGCAGCCCGATTTTGATATCTAATAGCAATTTGATAATGATGACAAGCTCTTTCTAGATCGTCTGATTTTTCATAAGCTGATCCTAAATTATAGTGGGCAGGTCCATGATTTGGGTTAAATTCAATTGCTAATTCTAGATGCGATATAGCATTTGCAAAATCATGATTGAGATAGTGTCTATGCCCTATAAAATTAAAAGATTTAGCAATCTCTTTCCTTTCTTGAGGATTTAAGTTAATCCTATTTAGCAACTGTTTGAAATTTTCTAGTTTGGACTCATTAATAGATAGCAGATTTAAGATATATTCGATAACGTTTACATTGTATTTATCTGAATCTGCTTCTATTTCTTTTGTCAATGCAGCTTGATTTTGCGTCAGTAATTCAGGTTTGTATTTAGCAAATAGTGTCACTAGTTCTGAGCGTTTGTAACGACGGTTATCACTAGGTTCATTATTTAGTCCAAATTCATAACATATTCTTTCTATATATTTTCTAACAGATGCTTCTCCAATGCTCATAGATTCAGCTATATCTCCATCTGTTTCACCCGCTAGTATTTTTTGCAGCACTTGTTTGCGTTTGTCTGTCAGGTTATTAAATACGCGCTCAAACTCTTTTTGATTCATTTCGCTTCTTAATAGCATATTTATTCAATTCACGTCTGTGACTATTTTACAAAATTTTAACACCAATGATTCTTTTTAGGTACTTATGACCGATATATTAGGTATTAACGACAGAAGCAACTAATGTGGACAAAACTTCTGGATAGGTACGGTGATGCCAATCTCAAATTCGCAATATCAAAATGGTTGATAGCGGACTGAAAAATTAAAGCTATTATCTAATAGCGAATTTCCGCCGCTTGTGCCAATAAATGGTATACCATAGTTTATCCGTAATACCAAACTGCTAAAAGGTTGCCAGTTTACACCCAACCCTAGACTAGCAAGGGTTTGGAAGTCAGCACTAATACCACCATTATTCCAAGCTGTACCAATATCCAAAAATGGTATTAGCTGTAATGAGTTCAGGTTCGATGTTACGGGAATACGAACTTCGACTCCTCCCACTACCGCATTGTCCGCAACAATTTGATTTTGATGATAACCGCGCACTGTATCTACTCCTCCAATACTAATTTTTTCCAATGAAAGTAAGGAATCAGGAGTAAGTTGAGTGTTAATTTTAGACAGGATCAAGATCCGGGGAGATAGACGTTGTACCCATTGAAATTGTCCCACCCAAGAGAAAAAACGCCCATCAGTAGCAGTGTTGTTGATTGTGGCATTAAAAGCATCAATGCCAAAACTAAATTGCGATCGCGCCGCTAGGACACTGTTAGTATTACGTTGTAACCAATCTTGGGAAAAGCGAATTACCGTAACTTTTGATTTTCCGTCTTCAGGTCCTGCGGTAAAGGAGAAGGGAATATCATTAAGTATAAAAGTTTGACTCTGCCGTAAATCTAATGCTAAACCTAAAGCAAATTCGTTGTTTGGGGTGTAGATTAGGGGTTGACGGACGTTAAAAGCCAGAGTTTCCCCTTCACTGCGGATATTCAAGTCACGAAATTTGCTGTCAATGATCCGGCTGCCACTTGTGCTGTAACGGATACCAATAGTTCCATCTAAGGCATTAATAGGAAACGAATAACTGCTATTATAAATGTCTAAGCCTTCCGTGAGGGCATATTCAGCACTGAATTTATCCCCAAACCCCAGGAAATTATCGTGAGCAATAAAAGCACTTCCTTGTTCTGAACCAACGCTAGATGATTGGTTATTGGCAAAGGTAATCCCTGCATGAAATCCTGGTGCTTCGGTAATTTTCACCTGTAAAATATTGCTACCAGGAGTCTTACCTGCGATTAACTCGGCATTGACTCGTTCAATCACAGGGTCAAGTTGTAATAATTGCAATGCTTGTTCGAGGCGTTTTTGGTTTAAAGGCTTATCAGCCAGTCTTCCAATTCGGGAACGCACGTAGTTAGGTGATAATCTTTCTAATCCAGAGATAATAATTTCTTCGAGTTCCCCTTCTATGACTTGGATTTGCACAATACCACTAGCGACATCTTGATTGTTGGGAATAAATGCACCACTGGTGATATAGCCATTATCAACATAAAGTTTGGTGATTTGCGATCGCAATTGCAATAACTGTTCAAATGTGATGTTTTTATTTTCTAAAGGCTGTTTTAATTTAATGATTTCTTCTTCTAAAACAGAGTATCCTTTAACTTGAATTTCTTTAACAAAGAACTTTTCACCACTGGGAAAAGTTGTGTCAGGTAGATTTTCCTGTGGAGGTAATGGCAGTATAGGTTCAGTTGATTTAAGTGGTGTGGGTGGAAGAGTTGGTGATGGTTGAGGAATCGTTTCTTCCACTTTCCCCGGTGTATCAGGGGGAATTATCACTCGCGACGGTGGTGTTGATTGTGCAAATACTGCAAGTGGAGTAATAGTGATGCAGGTAAATAAGCTCAAAAAAAGCTGTTGGCAAGAAACCATTGTTTTATCTACTTAGGCTAAGGATAGCTTATTTGTTTGGCTGAACAAACCTATTGATGCCAAAATAGTCGGTTTTAACCGACTTTAGCTTTTAGACAGGGAATTTATTCCCTGGCTTTAAAGAACATAGATTTACGTTAAGTTGACACCAATGAGCAGTGCTAAACCCTTACAATATTATATACAGATGGTTATTTTGTACAGTGCGATCGCGAAGCGCGACCTAGGAATCGCGAACGCATTGCGTCCCGGAGGGAACTAGCGCGACCGAGTAATCGCATAACAGTGAAAACCGCATATAGCTTGTACAAAATACATCTTAGCCCCCTCCTCGCTTGCGGGGAGGGGGTTGGGGGTGGGGTTCTTGTGTCTCACTCAACAAAAGAACCGCCATATAAAATTTTTCATAAAATTAATGCTTCGAGCTTCGCTTGTACTTCTTCTATTAAATCTTGTGCAACACTTTCAACAAATTTTACCTTTCTAGCTCTCCAATCTAGTGTTTTAATTTGGTCAGCTAACACAACTCCTTTTGTTTGCATTCCCTCAACCAGTGGAACTTCAAAACTAAGCCCTTTTTGATTGCTAGTTATAGGACAGACTAGAACTAAAGAAGCCATTCGATTATATTTAATTGGAGATATAACAAGAACCGTAAATTGCTGTGTGTTCCCAAATTCTAATTTGACAATATCTCCTCTATTCGGAAAATAAGAATTAACTACCAATCTTCACTCCCCACAGCGTTTCCAGTTTCAAATTCAGGATGAAATTTATCAGGAGTCATACCTTCAAGCAACTCATCAAGCGTATATTTTTTTCTTTTTTGTGGTGTAATCACAATCCTGTTACCTTCCACACTAAAATTTATCGCTATCCCTTCTGTTACTTGCGCTTGTTCAGCTACATATCTGGGAATCCGAATAGCTAAACTGTTTCCCCATTTTGCAACAACTGTCGTCATAGTTATTCTCCACAACTTGGCTTGATGTATATACTTTAAATATACATATTGAATTAGCAAGTGTCAATAAATGTGCAATATTTCTGTTTAGCAACCCCGACTCAAGAGTAATTGCCCATTAGGTAATCGAAATAAACTTTGTGGTTCAATAATTGGGTCGCCTTTTTTCCAAGAACGGGATGTAGTTTCTACACCTCTCACCTCACCAGTTGTGTAGTTAGAAACCGCAACCCCAGGACGATTAGTGGGTAAAGCACCAGAACCCGTGATGGTAAAAGAGTTTTCTTGGCGTTTAGTACCGCGAGAAATGCAACTATTGGCGATGAGTGCGTTGGTGTCAATCGCGTTCTCTGGTAATTCAGTGAGGCCATTTTGAATAGAACTGTTATCGGGTGTATTGATATTTGTTACACCTGAAACGCCTAATTCTGAACTTGCAGTAATATCGCTTTTCTCAGTTAGTTTTGAACCTGATTCGATACCGAAGATCCCTTGCGAGTCAATTTGGATATTTCCACCTGTTCCCGTGAAGGCATTGGCACTGACATCGCTATTTTCCTTGGGAATTGCAACGATAAATTTGGAGTTGATAGTAATGTTACCACCATCACCACCTAGTTTTTCTGTCCCTGCGTTAGTGGAGATTTGACTGTTGCGACGGAGGAAGAGTAAATCACTATTGATATTGATGTTACCACCGTTACCGGATGCAGATTCAGCGTTGAGTTTGGCTTGATTGTCTAAGGTAATTTTGGGTGAATTAACTTCGATATCGCCTGTGACTCCTAAACCCGTGGAACTGACAAATAAGCCACTGTTAGCACTGATATTTTGTACGTTGTCAGCAAACTTGTTAACCCGGTCATCATAACTAAAGTCACTACCACTAATTATTACCTTGTCTCCAGCATTGACTGTAATTTTACCTGCACGTCCATTGCTTGAGGTAGTGGTAGTGAGTTGTCCACCATTGACTGCTTCAAAGACATTTGCATTCACCGTAATATCGCCACCCTGATGATCATTTTTAGTGCGTGCATCTAATAAAGCGCCATCTGATAAACGAAATATATTGGTGTTTACGGTGATATCACCACCTTGACCTTGAGAATTAAAATTAGTAGATGTAAGCAAACCAGTGGAAAATCCCGTCTCTTGACCAGTTCCAGCAACAATTACCGTATCTTTTGTATTGATGAAAATATTCCCCGCATTCCCCTGTCCACCAGTTAAGGCTTCAAGTTGAGCGCCATCTCTTAATGAGAATGAACCAGAATCTATGAAAATATTACCCCCATTGCCAACTGTTTCTGTATCCACCCTGCTGAGAATACCACTGCCTACACCGTTTTTCTCTCCACCAAGATCAACAGCACCTGTTACCTTAATACTGATATTTCCCGCATCCCCTCTTCCTGCTGGTTGAGTAGCAGATACACCACGAGTAGCAGTTTGCAGTTGAGCACCATCAATGAGTGATAGGGTTGCTGCATTAATGTCTATATTGCCACCCTTACCTATACCTCCGGCTGCCACCGTGCTGAGGATACTGGCTTGATCTGCAAGGGAAACAGCATTTTTTGCACTCAATGTCACATTCCCCGCATTCCCCTGGCCAACTGTTGAAGTAGCAATTTGAGCGGCATCTCGTAATGAGAAGTCACCAGAATCAATGGTAATATTACCCCCATTGCCAACTGTTCCTGTTTCCACACTGCTGAGAATCCCACTGCGAAAATCGTTTTTGTTTCCACCAAGATCAACAGCACCTGTTACCTTAATATTGATATTGCCTGCATCTCCTCTTCCTGCTGGTTGGGTAGCAGATGCACTCCGAGTAATCGCAGCAAGTTGAGCGCCATCAATGAGTGATAGGGTTGCTGCATTAATGTCGATATCGCCACCCTTACCCACACCTCCAGCTTCCACCGTGCTGAAAATTCCAGCCTTATCTGCAAGGGAAATAGAATTTCTTGCACCCAATGTCACATTTCCAGCATTCCCCTGTCCAAAGGTTGAGGTAACAAGTTGAGCGTTATCAGTGAGTGACAGGGTTGTTGCATTGATGTCTATATTACCACCTTTACCTACACCTCCGGCTTCTACCGTACTGTAGATCCTGGCATCTGTGAGGGAAACAGAATTTTTTGCACTCAATGTCACATTTCCGGCATCCCCCTGTCCATATGTTGAGGCAATAAGTTGAGTACCATTAGTTAGTGAAAGAGTTGCTGCATTGATGTCTATATTGCCGCCTTTACCTACACCTCCGGCTACCACTATGCTGAAGATGCCATTATTACTTGCAAGGGAAACAGAATTTTTTGCCCGCACTGTCACATTCCCCCCATTCCCCTGTCCAAACATTGTTGTAGAAATTAGTGCGCCATCTCGTAATGAGAAGTCACCAGAATCAATGGTAATATTACCTCCATTACCTTTTGCCCCCGGAAAAATTACATTGTCAATTCTGCTGCCAAAACCAGCAATTTTGATTTCTCCAGTTCCATTCAGCGTAATATCTCCTGCAACAGTCTCAGGTGTTTCCAGCCCCCCCACAATCCCAGCAGTCAACCTACCCCCGCTTAATATTTCTATATTTCGGGCATTGACTGCAATATTACCGCTACCAGAATTTCCTACAAATACAAGTGCTTGATTGGTTAGTGATACATCTGCACGAGTTACATTTTCAGGAAATTTCAAGCTGAGATTAACCTCATCAAACAGAAGACTGATATTTCCAGGTGCTGCTAACCCTCCTAACTCAACTCGCCCCTCATAAGCATTTAATGCCCCAGCATCAATGGTGACATTACCACCCACTAGCAGCAAACTTTTACCATCAGGTACTCGCAAACCATATACATAAAATCCTGCTGGGTGTATTCCTGCTGGTGCATAGGAGTTATTTTGAATTGCTGCATTTTGATTAATTTGGTTAAACAACAGCGCCGAAGGATTCACTGTCAATAAGGGAGGCGCTTGGGGATTAGTTGCACTAAAATTTCCTTGATTGCCAAACTGCACTCCATTGGCTGTTGTGCCGACAAAACTCCCTTGTACATCTAACTGTGCATTCTGTCCAAATAAAATCCCATTGGGATTAATCAAAAACAAATTTGCTGCACCATCAACACCCAATGTCCCTAAAATATTTGAGGCATTACTACCTGTTACCCGCGTCAATATATTTTCTACTCCTGTCGGGTTGGCAAAATACACCCGTTGCCCATCTTGAATATTAAACTCGCTGAAACTATGAAAAAGATTCTTTTCCCGTCTTGCACCACCATCAATTTTTTCGCCCAATGCGCCTTTAATTAAGACATTTTGATTGAGTCGAGAAGCTTCTCCATCCAGGGTATTATCAGGTGTAATTTGTGCCTGGACTGGTGTGGTCAGGCTGAATGCGGTGGATATTAGGCATAAAGAAAGGATAGTTTTAATACTTTTTTTCATACTTTTTGGGGATAATTTGTTTGATTCGTACAGGGGTTGTTTGAAAAGTCTAATTTATAACCCGCCTGGCGACTGAAAGTCGCGGCTACACAGACAAAACCCACCTTCGTGGGTTAATCTTTTCATTAGTCCACGCAGGTGGACTTTGCTTGTGTAGTAGCGATTTCTAATCGCCGATAGCGAAGCGTGGCGTTAGCCATAAACTTTTAAAACATCCTCTAAGACCATCTTAATAAACTTTCTTGCTGTTTTAATTGCACAAAACTGCATATTTTTGAAAATCTCAGTTTTTTCTGCTGATTTCTGGTAATTTAAATAATCAAAGCTCAATACATAATTTTGTCTATATCTATGAAATATGAAAAACAAAAATAAATACCTCAAAATATTATTCTCTGTGCGGTGCTGGATGCAAATGTTGCTTAAGTTCAAAAACTTCTACAAAAGACTAATTTATTTATCTATTCAGCAATATCAGAAACTCAATCAACAGCGTAGATTTATTAAAGTCTTATTTTTGATGACATTACTAATAAGTCTTTTGTTTGAACAATCTGTATTTGCACAAACTCCGAATGTCATTGCACTAGTTGAGCAAGGAATTAAAGAGTATAATCAGGGAGATTTTTTGAAGGCCATAGAAAATTGGCAAGCGGCATTAAAACAGGATAAAAATAATCCATCAGTGACAGGGGTTGTCAATGAAAATTTGGCGCGTGCTTATCAACAGTTAGGAGACAATCAAGCAGAAATTATATCACTATCGGCAGCAATTCATGACTATGGGGTGGTGAAAAATATCCAGCAAGTTGGACGCATGAAATCAGAATTGGCTCAAGTTTATAATAATTTGGGACAACCTCGCAAAGCGATCGCACTTTTGTGTGGTCAACTGTTAGATAAATCAAAAATATCACAGAATCAACCAAGTCAAGAAATAAAATGCACTCCAGAAAGTGCTGCACAAATCGCCACTAAATACAATGATAAACGCGGTCAAGTTGCAGCTTTGGGTATTCTCGGTGAAGCATATCGCTTAATCGGAAGTTATGACCAAGCAATTAAGTATTTAGACACCGCACAAAAAATTACTCCTCAAGATTTTTTGATATTAAATAGTTTGGGCAACGCTTATAAAAATCGCGGTCAATTGCGAAAGTTACAAGCTGATTCTGCCAATAAAGCTAGTCTTTTTACTAAAGAAAAAGAATTTACTCCAAAGTCTTTGGAAGACTACAAAAAATCCCATCAATATTTCCAAGATAGTATAAAATTCGCTCGCAATCAAAAACAACCTTTAGCCGAGATGCGGGGATTATTAAATTTAATTCAGTTGCCTTCTCAAATAAATAACCATACATTTATTGATGATGATGAGTTTAATAAAAATCGCAAGAATGCTTTAGAAGTTCTTGAAAATTTGCCCGATTCAGCTACAAAAGTTTATGGGGCAATTGATTTAGCATCTTTACAGCGCGATGCTGAAGGAACTTCACCCTTTACATACTGTCCAAATAGGTGGGTTTTATTTGGTAATAATGAATCATTGAATTTGCTCGAAAACGCAGTATTAACAAGTAAAAAATTACCAGATAATCGCCTGATTTCTTATGCTAATGGTGCTTTGGGTCATTACTGGGAATGCCGACCAGGAAATGAAAAAATAGCATTACAATATACTCAAGCTGCAATAGTAGCCGCAGATAACAAGTTGAGTGCAAAAGATAGCTTATATTTGTGGGAGTGGCAAGCGGGAAGAATTTTAGATAAACAAAACACAAAAGAGAGCAAAGAGGCAGCTATCGCATCTTATCAACGAGCATTTGATATTCTAGAAGATATCCGCAGCAATATTTTGACTTCTGAACGAGATGCACAGTTTGACTTCCGTGATGTGGTTAAACCATTGTATCAAACATTGGCAGAGTCACGCCTGAATTTGCTAGGCGTTGGGGCAATTACAGATGAACAACGTGTCAAAGAATTATCAAAAGTAGTTAACACCATTGATGCTTTGAAACTAGCAGAATTACAGAATTATTTTGGTAATGATTGCATTTTAAGTACCTTGAATCCCAAACAAGTGGGAGAACTCCTCAAGGATAATAGTGTGGCATTTCAGAATACTGCGTTTTTGAGTTCCATAATTTTAAAGGACAAAGCCGGAATATTACTGCAATTACCCAATCAGATCACCAAATTCAAGTGGATTGAAGACTCTTATCAAGAAGGTAACAAAATAGTTAGCAGGGATAGATTGAAGAAAAAAATTGACGATTTTAGCAAAGGATTAGTTGCAACAGGCAAGATTAACTACGATAAAACAACTGCGGCACAGCTTTATGATTGGATAATTCGCCCTTTTGCTGAGGACATTAAACCTGACAAAATTAAAACCCTTGTGTTTATTCAAGATGAGTTTTTGCGGAGTGTCCCTATGGCAGCACTTTATGATCACCAAGAAAAGAAATACTTAGTTGAAACCTACGCAGTTGCCACAACTCCTAGTTTACGATTGACTGCACCTAAAGTAAGTGATGGTCTTCGACCGAAAGAAGGTCATCGAAGGAAGCAAAAGGCGTTAATTTTGGGTTTAACAAAAGAAGCCACAATTGATGGTAAGAATTTTGATCAGCTTTCTTGGGTTTCTGAAGAAGTTAGTGTAGTGGAAAGTATATTTCCTAATCATACTACTCTCATTGACGATAATTTTATCCCCGAAAGCTTTGGGCAAAAACTTGAGAAAACCACATATCCCATTGTCTACATTGCTAGTCATGCTCAATTTGGTATCACTCCTGAAGATACCTTCATTGTCACAGGTAAAAACCAAAAACTTACCATTAGCCAATTAGAAAACTCTTTACGAAACCTCAACGGTAAATCAGATAGTGTCGAACTACTGACCCTAACTGCTTGTGAAACAGCGGTCGGTGATGACCGATCTACCTTAGGATTAGCTGGAGTGGCTGTACAAGTTGGGGTTAAAAGTGCGATTGCATCTTTGTGGAATATTCAAGATGACTCAACATCTGAACTAGTGAAAACATTTTACACCAACTATCTTAATGATGGCATGAGTATTGCCCAGGCTCTACAAACAGCCCAAATGAGAATGATTAATGCGAAGAAATTACCGCCATCTGAAGGTATCAATCCCAAGTATGATCACCCCGGATATTGGGCAGCAATGATTGTGATTGGTAATTGGCTTTAAAACAGATCCTATAGCATTTCCTAGTCTAATGAAGTAGAAAATTATCTGCGTTTATCTGCGTCCATCTGCGTTTAATTATTACTGCTTGTACCTCACTTGAATGGGAATTGCTATAACTTTAGGGATTGCGAGAAATTTGGTGGAGATATTTGATTTGTTCCTGAGTCTTGGCGATTTCTGGTTTTTTACCAATGAGGATTTCTGACTCTGCCAGGTCTTTAACTAAAGTTGCCCCAATTTGCCCCAGTTTACCATTATCAGTGGCTGACAATGCTTTTTCTAGAGCTTCGTACCAAAGTTCATTTTCGGCATAATAATTTACGTTTCCTAAAATATTAGTAAATTGGTTCTTGGGGAATGATTGAGGATTGATGACAGTAAATTCTGCATTATTAATAATCGGTTCTTTTTCGCAGTTAATTTGAATTTGCCATAAATATGTTTTACCTACTGTGAGTTCAGGGTAATCAACGGGAAGTTTTAATTTGTTAATTCCGACTGTTGTGGGTATTTCTTGATCTTGCCCAATTTGTTGAGGGTTATTAGCCCAATCAAATTCAAAGAGTCGGAATTGCACATTTTGGGAACTTGACATATACCAAGCTAACATTGGACGAGTAGAAGAGGTTTTACTGATAAATGTCTTAGGTGCAAGTTGTGTCAAAGGGATACCACCATTATTTCCACATCCACGACTACCACCAGCACGGGAGTATCCACTGGCTGGTTTGCGATCGCGTGGTTTAAACTTAGCAAAGGCAGGGAATACGGTCATGAGAAAAACTCCTCCCACAACTAAGCTGATGAGTCTGCGTTGATTTTGCCAAGATCCAAAATGTTGATCAGCCATGGTGATGTTGTTAAGTGTTATTTTTTACAATTTTACATGAAACTAAACATGAATAGAATTTTAAACCTTTAAATCATTTCCGAAGTTTCCAAGTAAGTTCACATATAGTCCCGCGAGGAGAAAGGGATTCACGTTGAAACTCTCCTTTTAATTGTTTAGCGATTAGTTTAAGATTTTTTGTGCCTTTATTTTCTATTTGTGATTTAATTCCTGAGCCATTATCTTTAATTGATAGTTTATATTTATTTGCACTATAAACTAATGATGCTTCAACACATTTGACTCCTTGGGCGTGATTGCCAACATTACACAAAGCTTCTTCTAAGAAAAGACAAATTCCGCGTTTTTCTTCTTTACTTAAATATTTATCATCAATGGGTTCAAAATTACGAAGTCTAATTTTTAATGTTTTAAAATATTCAAAACCTTTACGTTCTAACGTACTAGAATAAACTTCATATAATAAATCGTGAAGTGGTCGGTTTAATTCCAGTATTAACCCACTACCTAAACGTAACAGATCTTCTGTGGTTAATGCTTCGAGTTTGAGATATTCGCCAATTTCTCGAATTTCCTGATCGAGTTTTTCAAATTGTTCTACCAATTGCTGATCGAGGATATCTTTAGCCCGCAAAAGCTTTAATCCATAAGAAAGCGTTTGCAGTGGTCCATTATGAATGATGGTAAAAGTGTGATCAATGGTTCTTTGACGTTCCTGAATTTGCGATCGCAAGGATTTATCATGCTGATAAAATGTAAAAGCACTCAATCCAACTCCATTCACAGCTAATATTAGCAAACTAGGTACTACAGGAATCCATACACCCCAGACCCACAGCATCACAAACCCGCAGCTAAACAAACAAAACCCCGCTACACCCACACTCAGTAGATTTTTCCAAACAGATTGGTTAAACCGCCCGATAATAATCGGTAAAATACCCCAAATAAATATCCAGGTGTACTCTCCTATCTCTCCCCAACTGTGCAACATTGGTCGGTTATCTATTACTGTACTCAGAATTTGACTGATCATGAAAGCGTGATACTCAATGCCATAAATTCGACCACTTGGTTTTAAGTCAGGTAAAGCAGATGTATAAAGAGTATCGCCTACGCTTGGATTATGGTTGCCAACTAATACAATGCGATCTCGCAACAATTCTGCATCAACTGTCCCATTAAGAACATCCCGCAGCGAGACAACATTAAAACGTTCCTCACTATTAAAAGGGTTCTTACTGTTGCGAAAGCTCATTAAAATTGACAATCCGCCATCATCAACACCAACGTATCCACCAAAATTTGGGGTAATTCGGGGTAACTCAATGTTCCGAATCATGATTGTATCCGGGTCATTTTTTCCCTCTTTCAACTCAATTCCTTCCGCGTTTAAATACTTATCAATTAACTGGAACGCTAAAGAATATCTATGTTTTTCGTTATCGTTCTTCTTAGGATTCGATGTATACAACAAATAGCGGCGATTTTTGCTATCCGCATCATTACGTAAATCGGCAAACCCAACTCGTTCCGCTGGCAAACTTTGAGGTGGTGGAATTTCAGGGGATAAAATCTTTTCAATTCCGATAATATGAGGATTTGAGCGTAATACTTGCGCTAGTTGTTCACCACCGGGTTCAACAGGAACATTTTTGAACAGATCCAGTCCAATAACTCGCGGTTGATAAGTTTCCAATTTAGTGAGTAACTTGGCAATTTTCTCATCTGGAACTGGGTATTGTCCAACCCATGTAATATCCTTTTCATTAATACCCACAATTACTATCCGTTCATCAAGGGTTTCTACCGGACGCAGACGTAACATCGTATCGAAAAGCATCCATTCCCAAAATTGCATTCCTCCAGCTATCCGGATCAATATCACTACAATCAGCACTATAATCCCAGGACGTGCAGCCAGTAACCATAACCCAAATTCTTGGTTAATGCGATTCCAAATTTTCCTTCTCATCTAGCTTTTTCCAAGATTAGAAAATTTCAAAAAATAAATTATTCAATTTAATCAGGTTCTATTTTTATTCCTCTCCTGTTCACCTACTTAGTTGTAAGTAGCACCATCACACAGAATTAATAATCCCTGTTCAGTAGACTTTGTTTAGAGATCAAATAGGAGTCATATAGTTCCTTTAATTGTCACCATATTAATCAATTAAACCTTCTTGACGAGAACGAATTTCGGTTTGGATTCGCATATTCATACCTCTTTGCCGACAGTCTTCAGGATACACCCCTAAAACATCCTGAATCTTCGTCCAGTAAGTACGGACTGCTCGTTCTGATTTGTGCATCCGTTCTGCGATCGCCTTATCTGTCAAACTCTCTTCAAAAGCCAACCGCAACACATCCAGCCATTCCGGTTTGAGTTCAATCCCTGTTTTGATATCTCTCGTGTGCGTTGCCCCCAGAAGTGCTAAATTAATCCGTTTGAGCATTTCCTCTTCGTGTAATGCTTTATCTGCGATCGCAAACCCACCTTGATGATTATCAATCTCGTGTTTGATTCGGACTAAGGCCTTCACATAACTAGTTTGCACCATAAAATTCTGATCCGGGTATTCTTTGAGCAATGTTAGCAACAGGTTAATTCCAGTCTCAATTTCTGCTGTCTTTCCTTGCTGTTCAGGAAGCGATAAGTCTGTGACAATTAAGTTAAATTGGTGAGATTTAAGGAGAGAAAGTGCATCTTTTACCGTCTGGGCTTTCATAATAGCAGCTTCCTGATACTTTCGACTTAATACATTTAAAATACCAGCCAAAATTAATTGATGATCATCAACAACAAGAATACGCAGATTTTTTTCCACTGATAAATGTCCATAAATTTGACCTTCTTTCAAATCTATTTTTACCATGTTTTTTACCTATATTCATCTAAATTAGGACTTACGCACTATATAAATCAATCATGATATGCGTTCACCAAAATACCTTATTTCAGGCTACAACTAATTCTATTGTTGCCGATAAATCAACCGTGAGGTAGGGGTTTAGCTTTTGCTTTACCCCTACGATCAATGTGGTTTTTACAGCAACACATATTTGATATTTTTTGTCAATACATAAATCCTATATTCATCTAAATTATACATTTCTTTCAATTTTACTGAAAAATACCTAACTTTCTGGGAAAGCTTACTGCTAACACCGGAAGATCCGCACAGAGGAAGATATTGAAGCCTCCAAAGATAAATAAGCCAATGTTTGTGCATGATGCAGTTTTCTGCAATGAGGCAAGCAGAAAAGGTGGTTGTATTGCATAAATATCTCAGATAATCTGTAACTCATGGGCTTGAGTAAAACTACTGAAGATTAGCTTGAGTCTGAATATTCTTTCTGTAATGAACGATTCCTAGGTCGCACTTCGCTATCGTCTGTGTTACTAACTTTTGACTTCATTGTTGTATCAGGATAAAAAAGAGGTTGATGTGACTACCCAAAATTTATTTGTACCTAAGATTGGCAACTCAGTAATATCATTACTAGAAATTCTAAGTATGAACAGACAAGATAATCTTTTGCAGTTCATGTCTTTACAAGCACTGAAATTACAACCTATTTGGTTTATACAGAGTTATCAAAGAGGGGATGAAGATGATCCCATTGTTCCTCCTAATTAAGTGATTGGATGTTCTTGAGATTGAGACTTAATAATTCTCATGGCTTCCATTTTCCCAACCTCCAATTCTGGTGACTTACTACTGACTTTTTTAAGTTGTCGATCCTGAGAATAAAAGTTGAGAAAATTTTGCCATGATCTCATAGATTCAGCTATATCTCCATCTGATTCATTTCGCTTCTTAATAGCATAGTTATTCAATTCACATCTGTGACTATCTATTTTACAAGATTTTTAACATTAATGATTTTTGTTAGATACTTATGACCGATGTATAGGTACTAACGTGAAATAAATTAGTGTCATGGTATTGACACCTATAAATATTTGTGTCACATTGGTGGTTGAGATTGTTGTCACAAAGATAGATAATTTATTGTGTGACATAAATAGGGGGGTTAGCTAGGGGAAAAGGAAGCCTTGCTGGTATTGCAGCTAAGGTCAATTTGAGAAGGTTTCTAGCTCAATATCATTTTGTTTTTTAACTTGAAAATCAAGGTTCAACTACATGATCAATAATAAATACAAGTGCTTGTTAGGAGTTGCCATATTAGCGACGTTCTTTGCTCCATCTGCTCAAGCTCAGGAAGTTTCTACGAAAGCAAGTGATCTGATGATAAGTGATTCTCGTAATCAGGAACCCAACTTATCTAATCTAGTAGCCCAAAATACTGACTCAACTAATATTATTGAACCGGGAAGTATTTCAACATATACTTCTAAACTACCTACAAGTAACTATTTCTATGGCAGTGGAAGTGTTGGTATTGGTTCTCAAAGCGATGTTAAGGACAAAGATACTAGTGGTAGTATATCATTTGGTACTGCATTTCAATTGAACGGAGCAGTTGGTTATCAGTGGAAAGCGGCTCGCGCTGAAGTAGAACTTGGCAATAGATTTTTTGGTGCGGATAAAGCAAAAGACGGTAATGGAGGAACAGTATCATTAGATGGCAATATAAATGCAACTACTTTTCTCGTCAACGGCTACTATGATATCCCGACGGGTTCTAAATTGCGTCCCTATGTTGGTGCTGGTATAGGACTTGGTGTCAACAGCGGTAAAATATCCTTCAAGGACCAGAACGGTAACACAATCAAGGACGAGAACAATAACACAATTAAAGAAGATATTGGTGGAACTGCTTTTGCTTATCAAGCAAAAGTTGGTGTTGAATATGAAGTTGCAAAGAAAGGTAATGTTTTTGCCGAGTTCAAATACGCTAATACAGGAGGCTATAAGTTGAAAGCAGATGCTAATGTCGATAATGGAGAAATCAAGTCTTTCAATTCCTTCGGTGTGAACATTGGTTATCGGCAAGGTTTTTAACTCAATAGACATATCCTTGAATTTACTTCAAAGCCTGATAAATTAAGGGTCAAAATTTGATTTTTGGGCGTTGCTGAAACCAGGTATGAATTTAAATGTAGAGACGTTCCATGGAACGTCTCTACAAGGGTTTGGATATCATCAAAATCATTTTCATACATCAAATCAGCAACGCCGATTTTTGGATAAGTCTAGTCATTGAACATCTGTCCATGAAAAAACTGCTTGGATACTAAGAAGTTTGCTATAAGAATAGATTGATGCTCAAAGGGGTATAATGGCTAACAATGCTTTATACCCCTAATTTTATGGAGCAACCCGATTTTACCGAAAATCTGCAAGAGCTAATGCAAAAAGTAGGTTTTGCTAGTTTTAAATCTTTAAGTCGTGCTGCTGGTGTTTCCCAGTGGCAAATTTTGCAGTTGCGAAGGGGAAAAATAGGGCAAATGCGGCTGGAGGTATTAGTGAAATTGGCACAGGTTTTACAAACATCTTGGCCGGAGTTGGTAGAAACTTTCAGCTTGGGCAGTTTTTCTGCAAGTTCTAACAAAACTCAACCTTTTAATCAAAATATAGATTTATTAAAGCAAATTACAGATTTACAAGTTGAGTATGAGCGAATAACGTTATCAATAGGACAACAACGGGAAGTATTAAAACAGGAATTTCAGCGGTCAGGTTTACAAATATTGGAATCTTTGCTATTACAATGGCCAACAGCAGCACATAGAGCCAGGGAAGATCACCAGTTAGCAGCAGTAAAAATATTACCTTTGGTAGATAAACCTCTAGAGATATTATTACAAACTTGGGATGTGCAAGCGATCGCTTGTGTCGGTGCAGAAATCCCCTATAATCCCCAATTTCATCAATTATTAGAGGGAACAGCACAACCAGGGGAGATAGTTAAGGTACGTTATATAGGCTATATGCAATATGATCAACTTTTATATCGAGCTAGAGTAAGTCCCATCTAAAGGTTATAGCGGTATTTACTTGAATGAGATACATCATAGCCCCCTCTCGAAGAGCGGGGAGGGGGTTGGGGGTGGGGTTCTTGTATCTCACTCAACTGAAAAACGCTATATTTTCCCTTACTGTTGATTGTTTTTGCCGCTAAATTTGCCAAAAAATGGCAAAGGAGGTGTAATTTTGTTTCTGATAAACTTTAATAAATTTTTCATAAAAGATTAAGTAGGTGAACAGAAAAAAACCGTAGACGCGAAGCGGCTTCTCGAAGAGTAATATGTAACGAAAAGTAAAATATCCCAAAACCTCTTCCGGTGTTCCCTTGTCATAACGACAATTTTTAACACCCACCTACTTATTCAATATTTTTGTGTACCAAATATCTTTATATAATTTAATGTTAGGGTATACTAATAAAATCAAAATCAGAACATTCTTAAATAAATCAGGATTAGCATATTATGAATGATCAGGTGAAAGTAATTGCACTTAGTGAAAGCTTTAATGCCATTACATCCCAGGGTTTTCAAGAAACTATTAAAGAAGCGATTACAAGTGGAATCAAAATTGTGTTGCTTGATTGCCAAAGTGTCACATTTATGGATAGTTCTGGATTAGGTACATTAGTTTTAGCATTTAAAACTTTACAAGAAGCTGATACAAAGATGTTTATTTGTTCAATTAATGAGCAGGTTAGGATGTTATTTGAATTAACTGGTATGGATAGTATATTTACAATTATTCCTAGTCAAGAAGCATTTGAAAATCTTTTGCTTTCTACTGTTTGATTAATCAAATTTGACTTGAAGAATAGATAAATCATCCTCAAATGTCTCTTTGGAATTTAAGTTAATTAGGTAATCCAGTATATAATCAAGTTGGTTATCAACAGAATACTGTAAGCTAATTAAAATTTGAATTAAACCTTCTAAACTCCAAAGAGTACCATTTGATTGAGTAATTTCGTAAGCACCA
This sequence comes from Dolichospermum sp. OTE_75_concoct_329_sub, assembly GCA_031376645.1. Taxonomy (GTDB): domain Bacteria; phylum Cyanobacteriota; class Cyanobacteriia; order Cyanobacteriales; family Nostocaceae; genus Dolichospermum. Next base: position 29,954 of record JANMEE010000285.1, read on the forward strand.
TCACTAAAAATATAAAGGGTGCTAGATTTTTCAACTTGACAATAAGCATCAACATATTTAGCTTCAGGAAACATTCCTACAGGCATTCCTGGAGTTTTTAATCTTTTTACTTCTGTATTAGTCGGAGAGTTGCCAGAGAGGATAATTGCTGGTGGATGTCCAGCACTAGAGTATTTTAATTGACGGCTAACTCGATTATAAACTCCATACCAAATCGTAAAATATTTATCATTTTCATAATTCATTTGAAAGGTAGTATTTAAAGCTGCTAATACCTCACTTGGTTGATAGTAATTTAAATCTTTGAGAGCGCGAGAACGTAAGAGATTTAATACAGAAATAGAGGGTAGGGTAGCTTTGAGTCCATGTCCAGCAGCGTCTAGTAGGTAAATAGCTAAAGAGTCAGGATCAAGCCAATTATAGTCAAAACAATCCCCACCCAGTTGCCGTGATGGCAAAAACTGAAACTTGATACTCAGGGGTTTATTTACAGGTAGGGGTAAAAGGGATTTTACATATTCTTTGGCTTCGGTTAATTCTGTTTCTAAAAGCTGCTTTTGAGTATGTAAATCCTGACTTAATTGATGAAGACGTAAACCGGCTCTGACTCTCGCTTGGAGTTCATTTTGTTCAATAGGTTTGATGATAAAATCATCAGCGCCAGCATCTAATCCTTTAACTCGATTATCAACTGAATCTAGGGATGTCAATAAAATAAAAAATGTGGTAGATAATCTAGGATCTTTTTTGATGAGACTACATACTTCTATCCCACTTAAACCAGGCATAATCCAATCGCATATAATTAGGGCTGGAGGTGAATTTAAGGTTCTTAAAATTCCTTCCTCTCCCGTACTCGCAATAGTAACTTTATAACCTTGTTTTTCTAAGATTCTTTTGAGAAATATTTGGATGGAGCGGTCATCATCTATAATTAGTATTTCAAACATGAGATCAATTAATCTATGATTTAGTGAATGTCTTTTCACCCAAAGAAGCAATTTTTGTTTTCTGGAGAAATCATCAATAATATTTCAAAAATTTCAGTAGGGTGGGCATTGCCCACCAGAAATAGAATATAATCATAGTTTAAATACATATAAATTTTCTTTAAGAAAGGGGATTTAACCAAAACAGCATAACTTGTTTTAATTGATTTAAATCTCGATAGACTTCTTGTTTTAACCATTGTCCCAAAGCATCAAAAGGACTGAAAGAACTTCCTGGTTGCCATTTAACATCTTGTCCTAAAGGTGTGGTATGAGTTCCTGATAAAGTTTTTGTTGTCACCATATCAGGAAAGAGTTCTTGTAAAATTATTCTGAGGTTTACTGATTGATCCAGGTTATCTTTCTTAAATCTTATTAATAAATTCCGCCGAATCTGATAGCTGTCCTCTACTATTTGATTAGTTTGTGCAGGTGTGGGTGTAAATTCAAATTCAATGTCTAATTGAGAGTTCAACTGTTCTACTAAAGGTATGGCTTCATTAGCAGCAAAGTTATTAAAGGATATTAAAATATTACCAGCCCGTTGAACAGAAAAAAGACTACCAATGAGTAAATGCAGTTTACAACCCATACTATGCCCTACTCCATAGATAGGAAGGTAAAGTTTACGGAGTTCTCCAGAGTCTTGTAAACTTAAGAGAGTATATTCAAATTTCAGTAGTACAGATTTAGCGATCGCTATATGATCTAATGTATTCACAAAAGGTGTCGCAATAATCAAATATCCTTGTTCAGCTAGATTTTCCAGCAACCAACGATAAGTTAAATGTGGTAAAGTAGCGACAAAAGCACCACCCAAAAAATGGATAATACCGATAGGATTGCGGGGAATGAGTACCCAGTTACCTCTAATTTCTTTCCAGTTCATCTCAAAAGTTTTATAGGTATTGCATATTAATTTTAACTCTGACTTTGCAAATTTTTCATTTCCTGTTGCACGTCTAAGGAAATTTGCAAGGCTTCATTTAATAATCTACCATGTTCAGTGGCTTCTTCAGTAACTTGCATTGATGCTAAAGCGGCTAAATCATTGGTAAATAAATCAGAATTTGTGATAATAAAACTTTTATTTTCTCGTAAAATTTTCTCTGTTTTTAAAGCCCGGATTAAATCATTTCTAGTTAGTTCCAGCGCTATCAATACTTTTTCTCTTTCTTGTATACCTACCCCTAAGTTACCAACATCCTCAATTTGGTCATTAATATCTATAGCTTTAATCACGGAATTATATCTTTCCACATCATTGAGTAAAATCCGCAAAGAATTTGTCATATTTTGCTTGAGAAACTTACTTTTTTCCTTCCATAGTAAATATAATCCAATTTGGATGATTCCACTTATCCACAAAACAAAGATAATCAATGATGTCCAAGATGATAGTTTTAATAACAGATAGGTACAAACAGAAATAGCAAGCACAGCAAAAACTACAGTGGGAGTTTCCGTCTGTTGAGCTTTTTTTAGCAACTTTTTAGCAAATTGCTGAATGATATCTGTAATAATTATTAATTTATTATGAACAGGTAAGTTAGTCGAGTCTTGAAGTTGATCATGACTAATATCCAATCCCTGTAAATCATCTCGCACAGTTGCTAAATCCTTAACATACTCTTGATTTAGTCTAATATAACAAGTCAGTTATCAGTTGTCAGTAGTTAGTTGTCAGGGGAAAGAAGGAATTAAAAATACTACCAATTACCAATTACCAATTACCTCTATCTAAGACATTTTTATTAAATAACTCATACAATGTCCCATCAAAAAGTAAACTACTAGCATTGCGGCTGCGGCTACTGCTACCAGTATACCAGCCAGCATAAAAGAAAATTCTTTATGCTCATACGCTTTTTCCATTAGGTGTAGCGACCATGCTACAAGTGCCACATCAAAGATTAAAATAGGAATCAACATATTTCTTAATATTTCTTCATAGAAGTACCCTTATCCTAACACTGTTTTGCAGAACTGTGTTTTATCTTCAACAGATGTAGTTGGCCGCTGGATTTAATATCAAGTGGGAAGACGGACAGGAACATTGCGCTCTTGCAAATAATTTTTAATTTGTGCTACACTAAGTTTCCCAAAATGTAACAAAGACGCTAAAAGTGCGGCTTCGGCTTTACCTGCTGTTAAAGCAGTGTGAATATGTTCACAATTTCCCGCACCACCAGAAGCAATTACGGGAATTTCCACAGCATTAGCGATCGCTTTTGTCAACTCTAAATCATAACCAGCTTGAGTTCCATCAGCGTCCATACTTGTGACTAACAATTCTCCAGCCCCTCGTTTTGTTACTTCTTCAGCCCAACTGAGAGCATCAATACCCGTATTTTCTCTACCACCGCGCACATAAACATCCCAGCCAGGATTCTCAGGATCAATTCTCCGTCTAGCGTCAATAGCTACAACAATACACTGATTCCCAAAGCGATCGCTTGCTTGATTAATTAAATCTGGATTTCTGACCGCAGCCGAATTAATACTAACCTTATCAGCCCCGGCTCGTAATAAATCTTTAATATTTTCTAAGGATTGAATTCCACCACCTACAGTGAGTGGAATGAAGACCTGTTCAGCCGTCCGGTAAACCACATCAATAATCGTCCCTCTGTCTTCATGAGTAGCCGTAATATCCAAAAACACTAACTCATCTGCACCGGCTTCATTGTAAACCTTAGCCAGTTCCACAGGATCACCCGCATCCTTAAGATCAACAAAATTAATTCCCTTGACAACTCTACCAGCCTTGACATCTAGACAAGGTAAGATTCTTTTAGACAACATAACGACTTTTTTGCTCCCGGTAATTGCTAGGAAATTAAATTGTAAGGGTAATTGGGGAATAGATGAAAATAAAGGACAAACAAATGAAGGGTTTTGTCGAGACTAACCTATTATAAGATAATTCTATTTTAAGCGAAAATATATTAACACTATTTATGACTAATCAGTATTTGAGTTTTCTGAGTTAAAATAACCATGAATCTTGCGATCGCACTAATTTATTATTTACCCTAACCACAAGATCAAGAAATCAGGGTCAAGATATCGCTGGGAGACTATTTAACATTACTGCTGTCCAGAATAGTAATATTGTCACCGCTAATGGTTCAAACAACATTATGATTGATTTTGATAAATACTTGGAGAATTTACCCAAGGAATAAAAACTTGAAACTGGCGAAATTCAAGGTTGGGTACAACTCAACCAAATTAGTTTTGATTAATCTTGCTTATGTGCAAAGCCTAGTTCTTCCTTGTCGAGACTACGATAACATATTTTTAGAAAAATATCAACAGTAAAGAAAAAAAATCGCGCCCTGATGTGAGTGTGAAAGATAAAAGATAAAAGATACATTAAAATAATACTTCACTCAACAGAAGAAACGCTATATGACACCGATAGGTTTATGATGGAAATTTCTTGTCATCCTCATTAAATCCAAAAATGGAAAAAGTCTTAAAAGTCATTGCAGACGTAATTACTAACCCCCCAATTCCCCACGAACCCCAGAAACAATCCTTAAAGAATTGGGCAATGTATTGCTTACGAGATAGAGGTTTTATAGTTGTTTTTGCCCAAAATGCTGATTTTGCAGTGCAGTTTAAAAACGGCGACAAATTCTATTTTAAAGTTACCAATAATGCCGATGATTTAGCCAATGATATTAACTGGATATTGTGGGATAGTGTGAATAAAACCACCAGTTTGATTCCTCAATCATAGAATTATCATCAATAACCGCAGGTCTGATTTAATCTGCGGTTTTGCAAATAGGAAATGAGTAATATTTCCCAATTCCTCACAAATACAAAGATTAAATTATAAAAGATTGTAATTGACGTTCGCGCCATTTACCTTCAACTAACTCAGTAACTAAAGGTGTGATCATAAACTTAGCAGGAAAACCTCCCTTTACATCCACCCGCACACAAGAATAAGGTTTTTTCTTCTCAAAACCACTACCACTTCGTCCCACATACAATAGCGAATCTGCAACTTTGCGAATCGAAAGATCATGATTACGAGTAAAGGTTTCTAACAATTCTCCCCCTTCCTGGCGTTGACGACGAGGACGATGACCACTTCCACCAGAAATAATATAATTAATATGAGAATCTGCGTGTCCTGTATCAACCGTCCGCAAATGTTCTAAACAATGAGCGTGTCCGCTAAATACTATATCTACTACCGGACGTTCCTGAGTTATATTACCTAAACTTTTCGCCACATCATCAAAAACCTCCCGTAACCGATGACGGACAGCTAAAGTCTGTCCTTGATCCCATTTACTTCCTTCTGTAACATAAGGTGGATGGTGGAAAAATATTACCCGTCCCCTCACAGCGGAATTATGCCAAGATGCAATTAATCTCTCTCTTAACCACGCTAACTGTTCAAAATCAATATTAGTATTCGTATGAGATTCCAATTGCTTTTCAATATCAATTTTCACCTCATTAATTTGGTCTAATTTAGCACTAAGTTCAGCCAGTAATTCCGCTTGATCAGGTTTTTCAGAATTGAGTTTGTCACATTCCGCCAATATCTGCAATTCTTCCTGGTCAATTTCCTGACGACGTTGTGCTAATTCTTGCCGGAAATCATCCCCAGCTTGGTTATTAGGTAAAGGATCTGGAGTATTAAAAGTATTGGAATCTAAAGCAAAAAAGTCAATACCACCGTAACAAAAATTATAATAGCGATTAGGTAAGCGAGTATAACTTCCTGGTTGATAACGTAAACATCTACCTGTATCAGTTTTAGCGATATAATGCTGATTTAAATGCTGTTCTAAATCGGCTGGAGAAATTGCCGCCAAATAATCTAAAAATGCTATAGCATAAGCATCACCTTGATTTGATCCATGCCAACCAATTTCAATATCTTTATAACGGAACATCTGCCGCAAAGACAAAGTTGGTCCAGTCAGCAACCGATAGAGTAAAGGGACATCATAGTAATCATGATTACCCAAAACTGGCAAAATTGGCAACTTAAACACCATTTGATCATAAGCAATATTTTCTGGGCTATCGCCACCAATTAAAAATTCCCGATAAGGTTCAATAAAATTGGCTGGGTAATATTCACGAGAACCCACCATATAAATCACATCACCAGTGTGCAGCACAAACCGGCAATCACTACCATGATTTAACATCATTTTAGCAACTTCCCGTTGGGGATGGTGGACAGAAGAGGATTTACTCCCAGTATCACCCATCACCATAAACGAAAACTCTGGACTTTCCTGGCTGCCATCATCTATTACCATACAGGTTTGGTCAATTCCCTGTTGGAGAATACTCGGATGCTTCCACCTTACCCGTTGTTTCATCTTGTGAATTTTGACCGGAATCGCTGGTTCAGAAATCAGTTTCATAGCAAAAAATTAGTTATTTATACGGGCGACTAGAAGTCGCGTCTATACAGGCAAAACCCACCTGCGTGGGTTAAAAATCTCTAATTTTGAATTAGTCCGTGCAGACGGACTTTGTTTGTGTAGTAGCGATTTCTAATCGCCTAATTTTGATAAATCAGCAAACACCTCTTTAACCAATTCTTGAGTTTTCTTTTCTAAGTATTGCCAATCCACATCCCCATATTCATCAATTAAAGTAGTATCAATATCAACCGCTGTATTCTCTGAACTATAATTCAGAAAACATACTTGATAACACAAATCCCACAAATCTATATTGACTTGTTCCCCGTCACGTTGTAAAAGCAAGTGATATCCTGGATGGGGCATGGGCAAACTAGCCAGAGTTTTTCTAATTTCCTCCGCTTGTATTGGTGTTGCGGTTTCCATTTCTTGCACCAACTGAGTTACCAAGGCTTTTGTTTCATCAGTAGTGTTAGCAGGCCAAGTCAACACATCTTGGTAAGTCCCTTTCCAATCAGAGATATCCAACTGCTTGCGAATATTATCAATCACGCGAATAAAAGCAGGTTGCATCAAGATTTCAGCTTGTTGCCATGAGGTAGAATTAGTTATCTTAGGTGGCATAGCTAGTAAATAAGGACACTGATAGTAAAATTAACAATTTGGTTCAATGAAAAAACTATACTTTTAATTTAAATCTTTTCTCAAGATACCTGATTTCAGAAAGAGAAATTTGGAGATATTTATTACTAGCGGCAAAATTAAGCTGTAAAGCTGGAGAGGGAAATTATGATAGGAAAATTACTAGATCATCGCTACCAAGTCATTCGCATCTTGGCGACCGGGGGATTTGGTCAAACCTATATTGCCCAAGATACCAGACGGCCGGGCCACCCCATCTGCGTGGTTAAACACCTAAAACCAGCTAATTCTGACTCTAACATCTTTGTTACTGCTAAACGGCTGTTTAATAGCGAAGCAGAAACCTTAGAAAAATTGAGTAACCATGACCAAATCCCTAGACTTTTAGCTTATTTTGACGAAAATAAAGAATTTTTTTTAGTCCAAGAATTTATTGACGGACATACTCTCAATGAAGAACTCATTCCCGGACAGCCTTGGAGTGAAAACCAAGTCATGCAAATGCTACTGGAAATTTTGAGTATTCTGGAGTTTGTTCACCAAGAAGGTGTAATTCACCGCGACATTAAACCAGATAATATTATTCGCCGTGCGGCTGATTATAAATTAGTTTTAGTAGACTTTGGTGCAGTTAAACAATTACGCTCCCCCTTGGTCATGGTAGGCGGGCAACAAACGGCTACGGTAGCTATTGGTACGCCTGGCTATATGCCGACAGAACAGGGACAAGGTAAACCCCGCCCTAATAGCGATATTTACGCTTTGGGGATTATCGCCATTCAAGCATTAACGGGAGTCCCAGCTAGTCAATTACAAGAAGATCCAGATACAGGGGAAATGAACTGGCAGCATTTAATTCCTATTAATCCTGAGTTAGTAGCAATTTTAACTAAAATGGTGCGTTACCATTTCAAAGAACGCTATCAAACTGCAACAGAGGCCTTACAAGCTTGTCAAGAATTGGTGAATGTCACCCCGAAATTTTCCCAACCCTCCCTATCTGAGCAAATTATTTATCAATCTCCTCAACCCCTAGCTTCAAGATTTACACAGAAAACAATGGCGGTTTCTCCCGCTAATCATCTTTCTTTGCCACCTGAACCTCAACAATATATTCCTCAAGAATCCAATAAACCCGATCCTTTACCTTTATTAATTGGCATATTATTAGTAGGTAGTGTAGCTGCTTTATTTACAAATATATCCCCAAATTTCAAAAATTTAACTGGTAATTGGAAAGAAGAAAATACCAAATCAACAAATAATTGTATGGCTATAGTTGCGGCTAATTCTAATATCCGTTCTGAACCCAGTGCCATCAATTCTGATAATATTTTAAAAACCTTGGGTGCAGCTAGTGAATTTGAGGTGACAGGTAAACGGACAAATCGCGGCTGGGTAGAGATTAAACTTTCATCTGGTCGCTTGGCTTGGGCGCATTCTGATGTCATTTCTAATCCTGAAAAATGGACTGATTGCCGACGAGATAAAGGTTTGGCTATTCAAACTGTAGATGATAGTCCTTTAATTACATCTCGTCCAGTTCCTCTAGTAACAACAAAACCTATTCTCGAAACTCCCACACCTAAACTATCATTACCACCTGCTGAGAATAAGGCTAAAACGGTGGCAAAAGCTCGACAAAAATTTGAATCGGGAGATTTAGAAGGAGCAATTTCTCTGCTGAAATCAACTTCAGGAAATGCTGTTTCTGGAATCAAAGAAACGGTTGATACTGTTAATCAATGGCAGAATGATTGGACAAAAGCAGAAGCTTTAGCTAAAGATATTAATAAGGCCATTGATAATGGTCAATGGGATCAGGTTTTAGCTTATCGAGATCATCCCGAAAAGCTACCTAATATTAAATACTGGCGCGATAAATTGGAGCCAATGTTTAAACAAGCCGCAGAAAATGTTGCGAAACAGGCATTACCCCAGGAAAATAAACCCACTCCCTCAGAAACACCAAAAGGTGGAGTTTAAGCTGTTATCAATCAATATTTAAACTTGCGATTGATATGGGGATTAAAAACCCCATAGGTATTTATTTTTATGCCCAAAGAACTTTTAGAATTAGCGGAAATTCTCAATCCTGAAAATCCTTAAATCCTGGATATCCTGATTCTGACATTTAATCTTAACTAATTCATCTCCAATAACACCTTCAAAACTCCTTTAGTTTGCGCTTTTTCAAAAGCCTCCAAACCTTGAGAAAGAGAATAATGACCATGAATTAAAGATTGGACATCTACCTTACCTGTCGCTAATAACTCCAACGCTGGAACAAAGGGACCACAACGAGAACCAATTAGAGTAATTTCATCTACCACCAAAGAAGAAGCATCTAAACTGAGATTTCCTGCATAAGTGCTTTTTAAAATTAATGTCCCCCGAGGACGTAAAGCCCGACGCGCAGTAGCAAAACCTTCAGGATTTCCTGTACAATCAACAGAAATATCAAAATATCTATCAATGACGCTATCAGCTAAACCAGTTTTAATTCCTCTCGCTGCTAAATTTCCTAATTTATCTTTATGTCTTCCAACTACTAATAACTCACAACCAGTTAAAGCTAAAGTTTGTGCTATTAACTGTCCTAATTTACCATCTCCAACTACTAATACTCGGTCATTTTCAGATAGTTTTACCTGTTCTTGAATTTCTAAAGCTGCTGCGATAGGTTCAGTAAAAGTTGCGGCTTCTGTAGATACATTTTCGGGGACAAGATGCAAATTTTCAATAGGTAAAGATAAATATTCTGCAAAAGCACCATTACGATTCACGATACCTAAAACTGTGCGATTTTCACAATGAGTTGGTTGTCCCCGACGACAAAAACGACAATAACCACAAGCAGCGTTAATTTCACCAACAACCCGTTGATTAATTAACTCTTTTGGACCTTGTTCCACCACACCAACAAATTCATGGCCAATAATCCCAGTATAGGGATAATAACCTTTAATTAATTCTAAATCAGTATTACAAATTCCGGCACTTAAAACCCGCACTAAAGCTTCTCCCTGCGGTGGTTTAGGAATGGGAATATCAGTCCGTAATTGTAATTGATTATTTTCTAGCCAAAGTCCTTGCATAATTTTGTTAATTCTCAGTTATTAGACTAATTTTATGTAAAGTTGTGCAGAATCCTATCTGTATTTATCTGCGTTTATCCGCGTTTATCTGCGTTCAATTATTTTTGATATTCTATACAGCTTCATATTAATTTATTAAAACTTTACAGTTTCCAGAAATGGTGTAAATATCTTCACTAAATCTGAATTACTCAAAACCATTGTGGGAAAAGAGCGATCGCTATAATCCATTCCCGGCGATAATGGAAAAGACTCAGAATTAAGCGATACCCATGTCCCCCCAGCAGCTTGAACAATTACCCAAGCACCTGCAATATCCCATACCTTGGGAGTAGCTTCAATTCCTCCTAAAACCGCACCATTTGCGACTGAGAGAAAATTATAACTAGCGACTCCTAACATCCGAATTTTACAAGGAAAACCCGGTTGAATAATGTCGGTACTGCGAGAACAAAGATTAAAAAAGTGGTTTTTACTCGGAGTATCTTTACTTGTATGAATAGGGTGATTATTTAAAAATGCTCCCGTTGGCGTTGTTAAGCCTGATGAACCAGCCCAAAATCCGTGAAAAGCTTGATTTAATGGTGGTGCGTAAACATAGCCAAAAATGGGCGTTCCTCGATAAAGTAAGCCCAAAGAGATAGACCAAATTGGAATTCCTCTGGTAAAGTTGGTTGTACCATCTAAAGGATCAATTACCCAACACCATTCTGTATTCGGAAAAGTTTGGTCACTTTCTTCGCTCAAAATGCCGTAACCTGAAAAGGTAGAAACAATGGCATCTCGAATCTCTTGATCTGCCCATTTATCTGATTTTGTAACTAAGCTACCATCAGCTTTTTGTGCAGCTTGGACTTTGCCAAAATCCTGCATTAATTGTTTCCCTACTCTGATAGTAGTAGTTTCTGCAAATTCTAAAATCGTATTCCAAAAATCATTCATTTGCTATTAATTATTAGTCAGTTATGAACCGATTTTAGCATAGATAAATTTACAAAAAATTGTCAATTATCAATTTAGATACAGCAAATTACAGATCAATCAGGTACAGAATCTTAATTTAAAGCCAGACACTAAGCCAATTTTACTCCTTCTTCCTGACTAGGTGACTCCTACTGTATTTTAATGTTCAAATAAATCCTTGAATTGTAATAAATCTAAAGTAACTATTGTTGGTAACGCTTGAAAACATTCTTGGGCAACTTGCCAACGTTCTTCCCGTTGTAACATAGTTGTGAGCTTTTCTTGTACACTTAACAAATAACGGACATCATTAGCCGCATAATTTAATTGTGCATCAGATAAACTACTAGCATTGCCCCAATCAGAACATTGAGAACTTTTATCTAACTCCACCTTTTCCAATTCTAAAACTACATCTTTTAGTCCGTGACGATTCGTATAAGTACGGGCTAACTTACTAGCAATTTTAGTACAAAAAATTGGCTGGACAAGAATATCTAAATTGTGTTTTAAAGTAGCAACATCAAATCTAGCAAAGTGAAAAACTTTGGTAATCTGCTTTGCTTCCATGAGAGTTTGCAAATTTGGCGCTACCATTTGTCCCCTAGAAATGCGAATAGCTGTAACTTGTCCTTGCGGGTTACAGAGTTGAATTAGACACAAACGATCTCGCTGAGGTAAAAGTCCCATGGTTTCCGTATCAACCGCGATAGCTGGAAATTTTAAATACTCAGAAAGGATAGCATCACTTAAATCCTGTTCGCAAACCTGAAAATCTTGTAATGTCATGAACTTATTAAGTATAAATGATCTTTTCTTTATTTTGCCAGACAAAATGACCGTTACTAACACTGCAATTAAAAATGCAAAATTAAAAAATAATTAAAAAATAAAAAATTGACTTATGCCCATTTACCACAAAGGGCATAATTCTGAGGTCTTAATTTCGGACTGCGGTACTAGCGTTCAAAAATATTTGCGTTAAATAGACTTCTCCCTTGTCATTGGTAGCCACACCAACCCCAGTTAAATTATACTTACCCTGAAGATTTTTGAGATGACCAGGACTTTTTAACCAGCCAGAAACCGCCTCATTAGCAGGATTACTATATCCTGTATTATAAGCTACGTTTTCTGCCGCACTACTGTACTTAAGAGGAATTGCCATCACTCTTTGTTCAAATCCTTGATGACTAAAAGGAACTTTACCAGTAGCCATATTTTGACTATGAGTTCTGGCTTGCTGACTGATTTTTTCGCTTAAATTTAATTGTTTTAGCCCTTTTTTTGCCCGATATTGATTAATTTGATTAAAAACTGATTTTTCTAAATTAGTAGTTTGAAAACCAAGATTAGATATTTTAGCTTGACTTGTCACAAGTGATGAACGCTGATATCGGCCAGTTTGTTTAGCAGAACTATTATCTGGGTTCGCAGCAGTCATATAGCCACTAGCGAGGACAAGCGTACTTAAAGCGATGCCAAAAGCAGTTTGTCGTAACATAGAGGTTTAAGTTAAGTTATGTATGGATTTATTGGATATATACCCTATCTTCTGATTATCAGAATACTTACCAGGATACTATTTGCTAAATATAAACTAAAGGATCATCAAATTTTCACAATTTAAAGCAGTCTATCTAGTATTCTATGATCGAAAAATTTTAGATTTTGGATTTTAGATTTTGGACCCTAGAATTTTCGGTACAGGTTCCCCGCCTCTTCAGGGCGGAATTAATCCAAAATACTCGCTGCGCTGCGTACGCTTCGCTAACGCCAATCTAAAATTCTCAAGC
>JANMEE010000001.1:0-7532 GCA_031376645.1 Dolichospermum sp. OTE_75_concoct_329_sub
CTTTCCTGGTGTCTATGGCGCGGTGGAACCACACTGATCCCTTCCCGAACTCAGAGGTGAAACGCTGCTGCGGCGACGATAGTTGAGGGGTAGCCCTCCGTGAAAATAGCTCGATGCCAGGTTTAATATTTACAACAACAAAGCCTCCTCTATTTATTTAGAGGGGGTTTTGTTTTTTGGTTTGTTATTTGCTCAAAGCGACTTGAGGTAAAACCTGATTTAATTTACCACTCCGATAACCTTCTAAGTCTAAGGTTACATAGATAAATCCCCAGTTTTGAAATGCGGATACTAGGGTTGGCAAATCTGTAGTGGAGACGAAATCTTTAATTTGATCTGGTGATAATTCAATTCTGGCTGTATCACCTTCGGAACGGACTCGTAAATTTTGCCACCCCAGGTTTCGTACATAAATTTCGGCTCTACCTACGCGCTGTAATTTGGCGATGGTAATTTCTTCACCGTAGGGAAAGCGCGAACTTAAACAGGGTTGAGCGGGTTTATCCCACCAAGTTAAACCTAGTTGTTGGGAAATTTGCCGAACTTCGGCTTTAGTTACGCCAATTTCTGCTAAAGGCGATCGCGCACCTCTTTCTTTTGCAGCTTGGATTCCGGGACGATAATCATGTAAATCGTCGGCATTTACACCATCTACTACGTAAGGATACCCTAGTTCTAAAGCTAACGGTTTGAGAGTGTCGTGTAGTTCACTTTTGCAAAAATAACAACGATTTACTGGGTTAGATGTGTAATTAGGATTGTCCATTTCTTGGGTTTCGACAATTTTATGGCTAATCCCAATAGTTGCGGCTTGAATTTTTGCGTCTTCTAATTCTTCTGGTAATAAAGAAGGAGAAACCGCAGTTACAGCCAAAGCGCGATCGCCTAACACATCATAAGCAATCTTAGCTACCAATGTACTGTCAACCCCTCCAGAATAGGCTATTAAAGCCTGTTCCATTTCTGTAAATAACTCTTTTAACTGCTCCAGTTTTTCTGTCCAACTCATTCTACTAAAACCCCATAACGCCTAACCACTTCTATTTTAGTCATTAGTTATTATTAGATCGCCAATATTTTCGATAATTTCTTACATAATACGTCAACTACGGATCACAATATTCTTTATAATCCTTGCGTTGATGAAATCATAAAATATGAATTTTTGGCTGAGTTAAATATAAATGAATCTATTTTAGGTGCTAACTGCGGACATAGATTTGTGTCTTTGTTGTTACTTTAGATTTTCAGAATAAATGAATTACAAAGATACTGTAAAATACAATAAACCTTCGCTAATTTTAGTTTTGTATTATGAGAGTTAAACAGCTAAAAATGCAATCTTTTCGCGGTATTAGTGATTTAAAACTAGATTTTGATGAAATAGAACCAACTGTATTTATTGGTATTAATGGTGTAGGCAAATCAAGTATTCTTGATTGTTTAGCTATTCTATTATCACGATTTTCTAGTGCAATTCAATACTCGACATCTTCAGGAAGAGTATTTACAGAAGAAGATATAAAAAATGATAAAAATGAAACTCATAATGAGATAGTGTCTGATTTTGAATCTCAAAAATTTACTTGGTCTTTGACTAAGGTTAAAAAAGGACGTACTAAAGATATAAGTACAAATTTATCCGAAATCAACAAGATGGTTGAAAATATTAAACATCAATTATCTTCATCTGAAGAACATAATGTTCCTGTAATCATTTATTACTCCACTAATCGTGCAGTTCTGGATATTCCCTTAAAAATTCGCAAACAACATTCATTTAAACAGATTGACACTTATGAAAATGCACTCACTGCTATCGGTACAGGTAGTGATTTTAGACTTTTTTTTGAATGGTTTAGAAAACAAGAAGATTTAGAAAATGAATTACGTCTAGAAAATAATCCTAACCATCGTGATAAACAATTAGAAGCAGTTAGACAAGCTATATCTTCATTAATTCCTGATTTTACTAAATTGCGTGTACGTCGTTCTCCTCTGAAAATGACATTACAAAAAAATGGAGAAGAATTAATAGTTAATCAATTATCAGATGGGGAAAAATGCTTATTAGCAATGGTGGGAGATTTAGCAAGAAGATTAGCTATTGCAAATCCAGGGTTAGAAAATCCACTGGATGGTTATGGAGTAGTTTTAATTGATGAAATAGAACTACATTTACATCCAAAATGGCAAAGAGAAATTATCCCAGCTTTAACTAGAACTTTTCCTAATTGTCAGTTTATAGTTACTACTCATTCACCGCAAGTAATTAGTCAAGTTAAACCTCAAGGAATTTACATTTTAGAAAAGACAGAGCATGGTATAATTGCCAACCGTCCTCAAAGTTCCTATGGTAGAGATAGCAATCAAATATTAGAAGATTTAATGAATGTTCCTGAACGTCCGCAAGAAATAAATGATGAACTTTTAAAATTATTTCGTTTAATTGATGCAGGAAATTTAGAAGATGCTCAAAAATTACGACAAGAATTAGCTGAAAAAATTGGTGAAGATGAAGCACAGTTTGTTAAAGCAGATATTTTAATCAGAAGAAAAGGAAGTTTACGTAAATGAAATATATTCAAAAAGGTACAGAACCAAATAAGTTATCTGCATGGAAAATCAAGCAAGGTGCTAAAATACCGATTTGGAAAAGGTTTGGAAAAACCGCAGCTAAACGTCAGCTTTTAGAAACTTTATTAAAAGAACAAGGTTATATTTGTTGTTACTGTGGTATTGCTGTAGATAAAGGGAATTGTCATATTGAACATTTTAAACCTCAAGGTAAATATAAAACTGCAAGATTTGATTATTTTAATCTTATGGTTTCTTGTCAAGGAGAAGATGATAAACCTCGTGTTCCTGTACATTGTGGACATAAAAAAGATAAGTGGTATGATGAAAAATTATTAGTCTCACCACTCCTACCAAATTGCATGGATTTTTTTAGATATTCTGCTGTTGGTGAGATTTTACCAACAGAAGAACCAAGTAAAAAACTTGCTGCTGAAACAACTATAGAAAATCTATCTTTGAATATTTCCAAATTACAAAGAATGCGTCAAGCTGCTATTGATGCAGAATTAGAATTATTAGCAGATGAAGATTTTAATGAGGAAGAGATTAGGAATATTATTAAAGATTATTTAGAATTAGATGATGCGGGAAAATATAAACCTTTTTGTGCTACGATTATTTATATCCTGGAGAATTATTACTGCTAACCTTAAAAAAGGAAAATTTGATTATGTCATCTCCCGCAATTACCACTGTAATTACAATGATGGAATCTTTACCTGAAGATGTACAAGACATAGTTGCAGAAAATATTAGAGAATATTTGGAGGATTTGCAAAAAGAATTAAAAATTGATACATTTAATAAAAATCAACAAAAATTTATTGACTATGCTCAAATTACTAAAAGAGAGATTACACAAGAACTTGCAAAACCAATGGATAAAAAACTAAGTCTTAGTGAATCCATAGCAAAATTTCGGCAAGAATTAATAAATGAAGAAATAGAAATTAACCCTGATTATGTTTGGGAAAATATTCGTAATTATTCTCCAGGACGTGAGGTGGTGTGGTGATTCGATTTTTATTAGATACTAATATTATATCTGAGCCTTTAAGCTTAGAACCTAACCCAGAAGTTATCCAAAAATTGGCACAACATGAATTTGAAATTGCTATGGCATCAGTAACATGGCATGAACTTTTATTTGGTTGTTATCGTTTACCTACTTCTAAAAAAAGAACTAAAATTGAGAAATATCTTAAAGAAATAATTAAACCCAAAATTCCTAGTTTATCTTATGATGATATAGCTTCTGAGTGGTTTGCAAGTGAAAGAGCCAGACTTGTATCAATAGGCAAAACTCCTGCATATCCAGATGGACAAATTGCCGCTGTATCAAGAGTAAATAATTTAATTTTGGTAACAAATAATATTGTAGATTTTAGTGATTTTCAAGGAATTAAGATGGAAAATTGGTTTGTTTAGCTTTCAAAAGCAATATTTTTAATATCTACTCTTCTTGTTATCATAACCAAACCAAAGTAATTAAAAAAACAACTATGACACAACAACCCATACAAGTAATTGGCGGTGGACTCGCAGGAACAGAAGCAGCATGGCAAATAGCCCAAGCCGGCGTTCCTGTAATTCTCCACGAGATGCGCCCTAAACGCTTCAGCCCTGCCCATCATACCGAAAATTTGGCTGAATTGGTCTGTAGTAACTCTTTCGGGGCGATGGCAAGCGATCGCGCCGCCGGTCTATTACATGAAGAATTACGCCAACTTGCTTCTATTGTCATCTCCAAAGCAGATGAACACGCAGTCCCCGCTGGTGGGGCTTTGGCGGTAGACAGAGGACAATTTGGGGAAGATTTAACCCAAACCTTAGCAAACCATCCTTTAATTGATTTTCGTCGGGGAGAAGTTACCGCAATTCCCGAAGGGATTATCGTATTAGCCAGTGGTCCTTTAACCAGTCCTGATTTATCCGCAGATTTACAGCGGTTTACAGGAATGGAATATCTCAACTTTTTTGATGCTGCAAGTCCAATAATTCTGGGAGATTCTATCAATAAAGATATTGCATTTATGGCTTCTCGCTATGACAAAGGTGAAGCTGCTTATCTGAATTGTCCCATGAATAAAGAGCAGTATTTACATTTTTGGGAAGAATTACGTCAAGCTGAACAAACAGAATTAAAAGACTTTGAAAAGGAAACTGCGAAATTTTTTGAAGCTTGTTTACCAATTGAAGAAATGGCCAGACGGGGAGAAGATACCATGCGCTATGGTCCCCTCAAACCAGTGGGTTTATCTGATCCTCGGAATGGAGAACGGAATTATGCAGTAATTCAATTACGACAAGAAGATAAAGCCGGTCAACTTTGGAATATGGTAGGTTTTCAAACTAATTTGCGGTGGGGTGAACAAAAACGCGTTTTTCAACTGATTCCTGGTTTGGAAAAAGCTGAGTTTGTCAGATTAGGAGTTATGCACCGCAATACTTTTTTAAATGCCCCGCAGTTACTGTCTGCAAGTTTGCAATTTAAAGAACGTCCAACATTACTGGCTGCGGGACAATTAATCGGCACAGAAGGTTATACTGCCGCTTCTGCGGGTGGTTGGTTAGCGGGAACAAATGCAGCCCGGTTAGCTTTAGGAAAAGAGCCGCTAATTTTGCCAGTTACAACGATGATGGGGGCTTTATTTGAGTTTATTAGAACTGCTGCACCTAAGCATTTTCAACCCATGGCTCCTAACTTTGGAATTGTTCCAGATTTGGGTGTGAAAATCAAGAGTAAACCCGAAAAATATGGACGTTACCGCGATCGTTCTTTGGCAGATTTAGCTAGTTGGAAACAGGAATTATTGTTGAACAATAATAATCAAATCATCAAAGAAAGTTAACCTCGGACTCAAGGAAGAAAATGAAAATGAGAGGAAGCAACTGTTAAGAGAACTCCACAAAAAAAATTATCCAATCTTGTGGGATGGGCATCTTGCCCGTCCTTGTGTTATTAGCAGGCAAGACTTGTACTGAGCTTGTCGATAGCGTAGCGTGGCGTTAGCCATAGTATACCTGCACCACAAGAGAATTTAGGATATTTTTTTTATTTGGAAGTCTCTAATTTGGTTATTTATTAATTACTCACCATGTTACAACGAATCATTCTCATCAGATCAGGTGTTTGGTCTACACCAGTTTTCGGACGGTACATTGCGTGCTATATGCCTTACCACGTTGCTTTTACAGCCAGAAAATGAACTTCCAAAACTAATTATAGTTGATGAACCGGAATTAGGTCTTCATCCCTATGCTCTCAATGTTGTAGCTGCAATGTTTGGTAAAGCTTCCTATCATACACAAATTCTGATCAGCACTCAATCTAGTTCTTTTTTAGATAACTTTAATCCTGAAGATGTAATTACGGTAGATAGAGTAGGTAAGGAATCGCAATTTCAGCGGACAAATGTTGAAGAATTAGAAGCTTGGTTAGAAGAATATAGTTTAGGAGAAATTTGGGAGAAAAATATCATTGGTGGAGGTCCACACTAATGATCAGAATTTATTTGCAGAAGGGCAAACTGAGCAGATATTTGCCGATGATATCCTGAAACCACACATTGCTAAATGCGATGTTTTTCTAGACAAGATTATACTTATAGCTCATGCAAGAAACAAGGGTAAGGTTCATCGTGGTGGTGGTCGAAGATACGGACCAATGAAGGATGATATTTTGCGTTTTCTCAAACAGGAAAAAGGAGATAATGTATTTTTTACAACGATGATTGATTTATATGCTATAAAGTCTATACTCATTTAACTACTCTTTCACCTTTACAGCAGCGTATTCTTGTTTTACTTGGGTTTCCCCCTACTATTTATACTCAGCTTAATGGTCAATCTTTTACTCCTGAATAGAATTCTTCTAACTCTCGCAAAAATGGGCAAACCGGGAGTTATTATTTCTTGTTTTATGGATTTTATGAATCTCTGAGGACGTAACCGACACCGCGTACAGTCTGAATTAGGCGTTTTTGACCTTCTTCTTCGATTTTGAGCCGGAGATAACGAATATACACTTCAATGACATTAGACTCACCCATAAAGTCGTAACCCCAAACATTTTCTAAAATTTTGTCTCGGGTTAATACTTCACGGGGATGTTCCATTAAGAACTTTAATAGTTCAAATTCTTTCATGGTTAAGTCAATGGCTTTACTGTTATAAATAGCCCGACGTGTTCCTAGATCCAAAACCAAATCCCCAAAGCGTAATTGCTCTGTGGTATCAATATCAGGTTTGAGATAGAGACGAATCAGCCTTAAAAAATCTTCCGAACGGTAAGGTTTCAGAATGTAGTCATCAGCACCAGCGTCTAAACAAGCTATGCGATCATCTACAGTGTCTCTAGCCATTAAAATCAGTACAGGGGAACGATTACCAATAGTTCTGAGATTTTTACAGAAAGATAGTCCTGATTCGCCAACAAGCATTCGATCTACAACAATTAAAGCAGGTTGGCGATGGCTTTGTCCTCTAGCAGCATCGCTACACAATTGTAATCCATTAGCTGCATCATGGGTCACAATTGCATCATAGCCAGCTTCTTGCAAATCAAAAGCTAACTGATTAGCTAAAGTTTCATCTGGTTCAATTACCAAAACAAAAACAGCGGGATTGTGGGTAGCTATCATAAGACCTCGCAGTATGCGGGAAACTCAGTGTCTTTAGACCTGAGAGGTAAGCAACACGGGCGGTTTTAACCGCCGTCAATCTTCTGATACCATTACTGCCTTGGAGTTGCTCAAATCGGTGTACTTTTGTAATGCACTTTCGATAGGACAGTTACTATTTCAAATTTTACAACCCTGTACACATAATGGTTTTGCCCTTTCGAGCCTCCCTTGCGGGGTAATGTTAGCTAGATGCCTCCGGCACGCTCCGCGAACGCCAATGTTATCGGAGCTTGTTGGGCTTGCAACACTGTTCCAGTGACTTTAGAA
>JANMEE010000035.1:0-15950 GCA_031376645.1 Dolichospermum sp. OTE_75_concoct_329_sub
TAATGTTGTAATTGTCTGATAGCGTAGCGTGGCGTTAGCTATATCAGAATAAATAAAATAATCCCCAAATTTTCACTAACAATTATTAAATAACATCCTGTAAATCCTTTAATCCTGGTTATCCTGATTCTGACAAAAAAATCATAATCGCACCCCAAGATCCCCAAACAGCGATTCCTATCTCGCGCTTCGCTATCACCTACTTTTGATCATTGATTCAGGGATGAACGCGGATTTTTTGTCAGAATCAGGATGTCCAGGATTTGAGGATGTACAGGATGTAATTGCTCATTTGTTTGTTGGTGGTTAATGTTGTAATTGTCTGATAGCGTAGCGTGGCGTTAGCTATATCAGAATAAATAAAATAATCCCCAAATTTTCACTAACAATTATTAAATAACATCCTGTAAATCCTTTAATCCTGGTTATCCTGATTCTGACAAAAAATCACAATCGCACTCCCAACATCCCCAAACAGCGATTCCTGCGGAGTGCTTCGCCATCGCTTACAACCCCAATTTTAAACTTTATTTACCAATCCTTTGTCCATTAAGGATTTCAGTCCAAATATTTTTGTAATTAATTTTGTCTCATTACTTATCACTGTCTGGAATATTTTCCGACAATCTTTTTCCTTGATTTTTTCCAAGTACGTACCCCGAAATTGCAGATAAAATGCTCAAGCAACCCTCTGCTGAAGCAATGCCAATCATCCCCAATAAAAGCACTGAAATGACTATATAAACAATTGTAATACCTTCAATTGCACTAGGCAAAGCTTCCGATAGATATTGAGTCTTTTGACCTTTGTCCAAATTTTTGGATGCAAGCAAAGCTATACCAAGTAATAATATCAATGCTCCCCACATAGCAGTTAAAATAATTGTTTGAAAAATTTCTCCTGTAATCACAGGTGCTAGACGTTTACTGCCATCTTTTTGAGAAATCTCAATAAAACCTTTTGACCCAGTAGTGTCCGTTGAGGATTGATTTACCAAAGAAATCTTCTCTTGGTTAATTTCTTGTTTTAGCTTCAAGCCAGGACTATTCTCAGCACTTGCAAACGGAACCAAAAATGCTACAGAGAACATTAAGAAGAGCAGTATTGAAGTTGAATATTTTTGCTTTTTTTTATACATAATGTTTTCCATTCAATTTTTAGCGATGGTCAGTGCTTGCGCTATCTACTAACTCAAAACCAGAATATCACAATACTATCAGTGTCAATGTTTTGTTACATAACAGCATAGCTATGTAAACAAAATTTAAAAACAGGTGAGAGAACCTGCATTCTTTGTTAAGATTCATGAATAAATATGTTGTTTTCTATATCATTTTGTGTCAGATATAGGAAAAAACCCCCACAGAATCGGAGTTTTCTGCTAAAAAACTCTTATTGCCGAAAATAATTGAAGTTACAAACGGCCATATCAACCGTGATGAACTCCACAAAAACACGCTTCAAAGGAGCTTATTTGAATGTTTACCCAAGTCAAGTCCACTATTAGACATATTACACCTGATAATTTACGGGGACGTAAGTTAATCAAGGTTGTCTATGTCGTGCTTGAGTCCCAATACCAGAGTTCATTGTCTCAAGCGGTAAGGGCAATTAACGCTAATCATCCCAGCGTAGCGATTGAAATCAGTGGTTACATGATTGAAGAACTCCGTAACCCGGAAAACTACGAAGAGTTAAAACGCGATATAGCGAGTGCGAATATATTCATTGCTTCTCTGATTTTTATTGAAGACTTAGCACAGAAAGTAGTTGCAGCCGTTGAACCGCACCGCGATAACCTAGATGTTTCCGTTGTCTTCCCCTCCATGCCAGAGGTAATGCGCCTTAATAAAATGGGTACTTTCTCATTAGCGCAATTAGGACAATCCAAGAGCGTAATTGCTCAGTTTATGAAGAAGCGTAAAGAGAAATCTGGCGCTGGCTTCCAAGACGGAATGTTGAAGCTGTTGCGGACACTTCCCCAAGTGCTGAAATTCCTACCCATGGAAAAAGCACAAGACGCGAGAAACTTCATGCTAAGTTTTCAGTATTGGCTAGGTGGTTCAGCCGAAAACCTGGAAAACTTCATCCTAATGCTGGCTGATAAATACGTCTTGAAAGGCGAAGATAAACAAAAACTAGCTGCTGCTGAATATCAAGCACCAGTTGTTTATCCTGACATGGGTATTTGGCATCCTCTCGCGCCAAATATGTTTGAAGATGTGCGAGAATATCTAAACTGGTATGCTACGCGCAGAGATATTTCCAGAAATATTAAAGATCCCCTAGCACCATGCGTAGGCTTGGTTTTACAACGAACTCATCTAGTGACTGGCGATGATGCCCATTATGTGGCAATTGTCCAGGAATTAGAATCATTAGGAGCAAAAGTTCTTCCTGTGTTTGCTGGTGGTTTGGATTTCTCTAAACCAATAGAATCTTACTTCTATGAACCAGTAACTAAATTACAATTAGTAGATGCAGTAGTATCTTTAACTGGTTTCGCTTTAGTGGGTGGACCTGCTAGACAAGATCATCCTAAAGCTATTGAAACATTAAAACGCCTCAACCGTCCCTACATGGTGGCGTTGCCTTTGGTCTTCCAAACCACCGAAGAATGGCTAGATAGTGATTTAGGCTTACATCCCATTCAAGTGGCTTTACAGATTGCTATCCCCGAACTTGACGGCGCAATTGAACCGATTATCTTATCAGGTAAAGATGGGGCAACTGGCAAAGCGATCGCATTACAAGATAGAGTCGAAATTGTTGCTCAACGCGCCTTAAAATGGGCAAATCTCCGCCGCAAACCCAAATTAATCAAAAAAGTTGCCATCACCGTTTTCAGTTTCCCTCCCGATAAAGGTAACGTCGGTACAGCCGCATACTTAGATGTATTCGGTTCTATTCACGAAGTCTTGAAAGGACTGAGAAACAACGGTTACGACGTGCAAAACATTCCCGAAACTCCTCAAGAGTTACTAGAACAAGTCATCCACGACGCGCAAGCACAATACAACAGTCCCGAACTCAACATTGCTTACAAAATGTCTGTGCCAGAATATGAAGCACTGACACCATACTCCCACCGCTTAGAAGAAAACTGGGGACCACCTCCCGGAAACTTGAACAGCGATGGACAAAATCTGTTAATCTACGGAAAACAGTTTGGTAACGTTTTCATCGGTGTCCAACCCACATTTGGTTATGAAGGCGACCCCATGCGGTTGTTATTCTCCCGTTCTGCCAGTCCTCACCACGGTTTTGCCGCCTATTACACCTACTTAGAACGGATTTGGGGTGCTGATGCTGTATTACACTTTGGTACCCATGGCTCATTGGAATTCATGCCTGGTAAGCAAATGGGGATGTCTGGTGATTGTTACCCAGATCAACTAATTGGCTCAATTCCTAACCTGTATTATTACGCAGCTAACAACCCCAGTGAAGCTACAATTGCCAAACGTCGCAGTTATGCAGAAACAATTTCTTACCTGACACCACCTGCGGAAAATGCTGGTTTATACAAAGGTTTGAAGGAACTCAGCGAGTTAATTGCTTCTTACCAAACTTTGAAAGACACTGGACGAGGTGTTTCCATTGTCAATTCCATCATGGATAAATGCCGCATTGTCAATCTGGATAAGGATATTCACTTACCAGAAACCGATTCTAAGGATATGTCCTCCGAAGAACGGGATAATATCGTTGGTAGCGTTTATCGTCGGTTGATGGAAATTGAATCACGCTTGTTACCTTGTGGACTGCACGTGATTGGTAAGCCTCCTAGTGCCGAAGAAGCGATCGCCACTTTAGTCAATATTGCTAGTTTAGATCGCCAAGAGGAAGAAATTCTCGGTTTACCTGGAATTATTGCCAGAAGTCTGGGACGCACCATTGAAGATATCTACAAGAACAACGACGCGGGAATTTTGGAAGATGTGCAATTACTCCAAGATATCACCCTGGCTACCCGTGCGGCTGTTACAGCTTTAGTCCAAGAACAAATTGACGCAGAAGGTAGAGTTATTCAAGTTTCCAAGTTGAATTTCTTGTACATGGGCAGAAAAGAACCTTGGGTAGAATCACTGCATCAATCAGGTTATCGCAAAGTTGATATCTCTGCGTTAAAACCATTATTCGAGTATTTGGAATTCTGCCTAAAACAAGTTTGTGCAGATAACGAACTGGGTGGACTTCTCCAAGGTTTAGCCGGTGAATACATTTTACCAGGACCCGGTGGCGATCCTATCCGTAATCCTGACGTATTACCCACTGGTAAAAATATCCACGCTTTAGATCCCCAATCTATCCCCACTTCTGCCGCAGTCCAATCTGCGAAAATCGTCGTTGATAGGTTGTTGGAACGCAACAAGTCGGAAAATGATGGAAAATGGCCAGAAACCATTGCCTGTGTCCTCTGGGGTACAGATAACATCAAAACCTACGGGGAATCCCTCGCCCAAATTATGTGGATGATTGGTGTTCGTCCAGTTGCCGATGCTTTGGGACGGGTTAACAAGTTGGAATTGATACCTTTAGAAGAGTTGGGAAGACCCAGAATTGATGTTGTCATTAACTGTTCTGGTGTATTCCGCGATTTGTTCATTAACCAAATGAATCTGCTTGACCAAGGTGTGAAAATGGCTGCTGAAGCTGATGAACCTTTGGAAATGAACTTTGTGCGGATGCACGCTTTGAAACAAGCTGAGGACATGGGCATAAATCTGCGTCAAGCTGCAACTCGCGTTTTCTCTAATGCTTCTGGTTCTTATTCTTCTAACATTAACCTTGCGGTGGAGAATAGCACTTGGGATAGTGAAGCTGAATTGCAAGAAATGTATTTGAAACGCAAATCTTTCGCTTTCAATTCTGATAATCCTGGGGTCATGGATGAGTCACGGGCGATTTTTGAAACTACTTTGAAAACTGCTGATGCAACTTTCCAAAATCTCGATTCTTCGGAAATCAGTTTAACAGATGTTTCCCATTATTTTGACTCTGATCCTACTAAGTTAGTGGCAAGTCTGCGTGCTGATGGTAAGAAACCATCTTCTTACATTGCAGATACAACTACCGCGAATGCACAAGTCAGAACTTTATCAGAAACTGTGCGTTTAGATGCGCGGACTAAGTTGTTAAATCCCAAATGGTATGAGGGGATGTTGTCTCACGGTTATGAAGGTGTGCGGGAACTCTCGAAGCGGTTGGTAAATACCACTGGTTGGAGTGCGACTGCTGGCGCTGTGGATAACTGGATTTATGAGGACACGAATGAGACTTTCATCAAAGATGAGGAAATGCAAAAGCGTTTGATGAATCTCAATCCTCATTCTTTCCGCAAGATTGTTTCTACTTTGTTGGAAATGAATGGACGCGGTTATTGGGAGACTAATGAGGAGAATTTAGATCGTCTGCGTGAGTTGTATCAGGAAGTGGAAAATCGGATTGAGGGAATTGAATAATTCCTAATAATAAATGTAGAGACGTTCCATGGAACGTCTCTACATTTTGGGTAAAACGTTTTTACATTTTGTAATTTGTTCGTTATATTGTGGGTCATTTGTTCATATTACATAACCCACATTTTTATTAATCGTAATTTTTCACATATATAAATAAAACCATGACATTATTCAAAAATAAATATAGAGTTGAATCAACCAGATTACCAAATCGTGATTATTCACAAAACGGTTGGTATTTTGTGACGATATGCACTTATGAACGTGAATGGTTATTTGGTGATGTTGTAAATGGTCAAGTTCATTTATCAACAATTGGTCAAATAGCACAAAAGTTTTGGGCTGAAATTCCTCAACATTCTAAACATACATATATAGATGCTTATGTGATTATGCCCAATCATGTACACGGAATTATTGTCATTGATAATCCTGAATCTAAAGAAATTACCCAATGTAGAGACGTTCCATGGAACGTCTCTACAAAATCGGATGGGAATGATAATTCTACAACATCGGATGATGATTTTGATGAAACAGATGTTTACAGAAATTTATCGAAAATGTCCCCAAAAGCAGGTTCTTTGAGTGTAATTATTAGGTCATATAAAGCTGCTGTTACCCGTTGGTGCAATATGAATGGTTATCCTAATTTTGCTTGGCAACAGCGATTTTTTGATAAAATTATTCGTGCTGATGGATCTGTGGATAACATTAGGGAATATATTATTAATAATCCTCTGAAATGGGATTATGACAAGAATAATTCATCAGGTTTATGGATGTGATATAAGATTTTATAAAGATGTGATATCCATAATGTCGAAACGTGATATACATAACGTAGAGACGTTCCATGGAACGTCTCTACATTAAATTAAAGGAGTATTGATTATGAATAATTTGCAAGATATTACTCAAGATAGAAAGGAATAATCTGTAGGTAATATTAATAATTTATGAATTATTCAGAGATTTTAATATTATTGCTCACCCTATAAATTCAGCTAATTTTTATTTATTTAAGTTCGTCAAATCCATGAAAAATAATATAAAGACCTCCCGCTACTAAAAAACTGAGTAAAAAATTGTTTAAACTACCCAATGCACCTTTCATAAAACAATACAAAAGAAAACTACCTATCGTAGAAGCAAACAGAGCATATATTGCCGCTCCAGCATCATAGCTTGTTTTGGATGCAATTTTGCCACATTCTATCATGCTGACTCCAAGAACTACCCCGGCAAATACATGAACATAAGCAGGTATAAATTTTATATCCTCTGCTAGATTAGAATTAGAAGTGGGAGATGTAGTCATAATGAAAACCAAAATAACTAAAGGTAATAGAGATCCAACTGACCGACGAAACATAGCTAGATGATTGCTGCCCTTAACTACAATAAAATATATATGACCCCAAATTACGATGAACATACCAATTACGATAATTGGATAAAAAATGTATGTAAATATCCACTCCAAGTGATTTACCCCTCTTTTGGAAAGTTAGCTTTTTCTAAAAACAGCAATAAAATTACGGAACTAATTATTATTTTTAGATAATAAACTAAAATAATTATTTTCAGATTTGGGAAAGGGCGGAAAAAGACGGGGATTGTATTAACAATCTTTACAAAGGGCGGATTATGAAGGATAATGGCGGAAATAGCAGTTATTGAGAGGGTGAGAAATTATGGAATCTCAAGATTTATTAGATTATATAGATAATTTGGTTTTTACTCAAACTGGAAAACATCTTGATAATTTACAATTTTCTATCTTAACAGGTGTTTTAAATGGTCAAAAATATCCAGATATAGCTAGAGATTATAATTGTACTAAAGGTCATGTTAAAGATAAGGCTTATGAATTATGGCAGATTTTATCTAAGACATTAGGACAAGATATTAATAGATCAAATTTTTCTGTCACGATTAGAAGATTAGGAATTTCTAATACACAATCTCATCTTGTACATCCTATTCAAGTAGGTAATATTAACTTTTATAGTAATTCGTCAAAGGAAGAATCTCCTATTATAGATGATGATATTCAAGAAACCAATAAAACCAATTTATACGAAAATGATTATCAAATAATTATTGAACAAATTGAAAAAAAGACAAAATTACAAACAATTCCTAAATTAGTTAAAATAGGTTTAACGGCTGAACAAGTTGCCGAAATGTTAGAATTACCATTAAATGAAGTTCAAGAAATAGTCAGAGTATAATATTATCATCAAAAGGTATCGCTTTTTGGGACGTGTGGGGTGCGATAGCGAAGCACTCCCTAGGAATCGCTTTTTGGGGGTGTGGGAGTGTGATCGCTGTTTGGATATGTGGGGATGAGCGATCGCGTTTAGGGATGTGGGGATGCGATCGCTGTTTGGGGATGTTGGGATGCGATAGCGAAGCGCGACCTAGGAATCGCTGTTTTAGAGATGTGGAGGTAGTGCTATCGCTAAAATAGACTTCATTTACAAACTACCAAACAATAGCAACTAAAGCCGAAGCAGTTATATTTTGATCGCACGTCAATAACCGCACAATTTCACCTTTACTGGCTAAAACTAACGCAGTTGCCGCAATTTGTCTATCGTGCATTTCATTAATAGAATATAATCTCATAGTCATTTCAATAACATCTTGATCAAGGGGATAAATTACCACACTAGGATCAGCTTCTACTGCTAAAATTACATCTTTAGGGGCAGGAATAGATGTTCTACCTCTTTCTACAATCCAAACAGCCTCAGCTAGAGTAGTCGCAGGAATAACTAACTGTGAATTAGGATCACAAAGGATGGCTTTAGCATTTGCACCTAACTTTAAATTACCTTCAAGAAACTAGATTAAAGCATGAGTATCTAGGACATATTTCATAATTTATTATGACCAGTCTAAACTGTCCTCACTATCCCCATGAAATTCAGCAATTTCAAAATCTGCTTCTATTGACTGGTTATTACCAGAAAACATACCAAACTTCATTATTTTATTTTTTGGGTGATTTTTTTCCCACTTTAAAAAAGTGACAATAACCAGACTTTCTGAAATATCAGATGGTAATTCTTTAAGTTCTACTTTACCATCTTTGTAAATTCCTTCTATTGCTTGCAACATATTTTTGACGATGAGTAATTTTGGCTGATGTTGTTACTTTAACTATACACTATAGATAAGCGATAGCGAAGCACTCCATAGGAATCGCTCCTTCCTCTTCCCCAAGATTTTTAACCGTAAATAAAATTAAAAATTGTTTTTGATAAAGAAGTTGTCGAACATCAATTCCCATATACTTACTTTCTATAGCTAAAGAACAACGTTGGGGAAAATTTTCCAACGTTAGCATAATTTCATAACATCCCCGCACCCAACGAAAAGCTCTTTCTTGTGACTCCTCTTTTATCCACAGGAAAATACTCTCAATATCAGCAATAGCACTAGGTGAAATCTCAACCCGGTATGCCTTATGTTTCCTTAAATTCTGCAAATGCTTGATTTAAAGGCATACCCTCACCTTGTTCAAACTCATTTATACTTTGACGTATCTTAGCAACAGATTCTAATAATTCCAGTCTATCAATAAGTTTTTGATAACTTTCAGCATCCTGAACCACAGCAGCAGCTTTACCATTCACAGTCAACACAATGGGAGATTGAGTTTCTTTTAACTTATCCAGAAACATCTTTGCTCCGCGCTGAAATTCTGATAAGGGGTGAATATCGCTTAGGCTAAACATCATAATTTCAATAAATTATTTGCTAATTTCATGTTAATTGTATGAAAATATTTTGTCAAGGGAAGATATCGCTGTTCGGGGATGTGGGGATGCGATAGCGTTCGCGGAGCGTCCCGGAGGGAACTAGCGCGACCTAGGAATCACTGTTTTGGGGATGTTGGGAATGCGATAGCGTTCGCGGAGCGTCCCGGAGGGAACTAGCGCGACCTAGGAATCGCTTATTGAGGATGTTACGGAGTGCGATAGCGAAGCGCGACCTAGGAATCGCTTTCTGGTAATCTAATTATAGAATAAGTAATATAATATAATAATAGATATGTATGTATGTCAGCTAAAGATGTTTTTCATGGAGTTGTCAAAATAGCTTTACAAAAAGATGGTTGGCAAGTTACTAATGACCCACTTACAATTAGTGTAGGAGGAGTTAATCTTTCCATTGATTTGGCCGCAGAAAAGCTAATAGCAGCAGAACGGGAAGGACAAAAAATTGCAGTCGAAGTCAAAAGTTTTTTAGAAAGATCGTCTGCTATTTCCGAATTTCATACAGCATTATGGCAATTTATTAATTATCGGGGTGCATTGAGAAGGTTACAACCGGAGCGTGTTTTAGAGGATGTTTTAAAAGTTTTCCAGGTATAAATTAACCCCTCTTGTAAACCTCTCCCCGAAGCGGGGAGAGGCTTTGAAACCCCCTTCCCAGCCTTCGGCACGCTTCGCTAACGTAGGGAAGGGGGGCAGGGGGGTTAGGTTTTTGGAGATTATTGGTTTTATTTAATACTTTTCAAACAACCTCTTATATTTAGCAGTTCCTTTAACGACTTACAAAACATTTTTTCAACTTGATTTTCCCAAAGATATGATATTAGAGAATCAGTTAAAAATGCTTGTTTATGATGTAGAGCAAGAGGTAATTTTTAAATGGATACATTAACCAGATATCGCCAGCTTATACAACAAATATTGCAGGAATATAGTGATCAAAAACCAGCTTACAGCAATATAGAAGTTGAGACAATTTTTGATACAGAACGTGACCATTATCAAATAGTTCATGTCGGTTGGGAAGGTCAAGATTGGGTACATAGTTGTATCATTCATATTGATATTAAAGGTAGCAAAATTTGGCTGCAATGGAATGGTACAGAGGATGATATTGCTGCTAATTTGGTAGCTGCTGGAGTTCCCAAGGAGGATATTGTGTTAGGTTTTCAGTCTCCTTTTATGAGGAAGTTTACAGAGTATGCTGTGGGTTAATTATTTAACGAATATTAATTCAGCATCAAACTGATTTCTATAACAAATTATATGGATAATATCACATTGTATTTACCTGCATCAATTCAAATAACAGATAATCAATTTTTTGAATTATGTCAAATTAATGAGCTAATCAAAATTGAACGTAATGCTGATGGTAGTCTGATATTAAAGACTTTATCGGGTGGTATATCTAGCAATATTAATGCTGGTTTAACTGCTCAATTAGCAAATTGGAACGATGACAAATCACAAGGTGTAGTTTTTGGTTCTGATGTCGGTTTTATTTTACCCAATGGTGCTATTCGTTCTCCTAGTGCTGCTTGGATAAAATTAGAAAAATGGAATAATTTAACAGAGGAAGAAAAGGAAAAGTTTCCTCCTATTTGTCCAGATTTTGTAATTGAGTTACTTTCTCCCAGTGATAGTTTGAAAACTACACAGAAAAAGATGAAAGAATATATAGATAATGGTGTGCGTTTAGGTTTATTGATTAATCGTAAATTTCGTCAAGTAGAAATTTATAGACCAGGTAAGGATGTTGAGGTTGTGGATTCTCCTGCTACGGTTTCGGGGGAAGATATTTTAAAGGGTTTTGTTTTGAATTTAGGGATGATTTGACTTACTAATATTCTCTTTGAGGATGTAGCGAAGCGCGACCTAGTAATCAAAAAATTAAACTTCCTCATCTAAGAATGGCAAGAGATCCTCTAAATCTCTCGCTCCATGCAAAACCCGTAGAACCTCCACCCGTTCCTCTTGAACTTTATAAAAAATCAAATAGTCCTTAAAATTCTTAATCCGCCACTGACGAATTGTTCCCATATCAGACAAAGACGACACAACCTTACCCATATTGGGAGTTATCGCCAATTGAGCAAAAGCATACTCAACAAACTCCAAAAACTTCTCTCCTAATTCCCGATTGCCATTCACCAAAATATAATTTGCTTGTTGTCTGATATCTTGAGTAGCACGATTGCGAACAATTACCTGAAAAGCCATACTCACTACTGCACCGCACCAAAGATTGATCGGCGCAAATCCTGCCAATATTCAGGAGTTACAGGTTCTGCTTCTGAGTCCAAACCTTCTTGCAACAAACTAGCTAATTTTGCTTGAGCATCCTTACGCCGTTGATCTTGCTGCAACAACATCAAAAAATAGTCCGCAACACTGGCATAATTGCCAGATTGAAGCTGAACCTCAAGATAAGACTCAAGTTCTTTTGGGATCGGAAAACTCACATTCATAAGTTTCTAGTATGAATAAAATCTTATTAGTATCTTATCATTTTTTATTCTGGTGATGAATTTAGGCGATAGCGTACCCTACCGGGAAGCAGGCTACGCAAAGCGTCCCGGAGGGAACTAGCGCGACCTAGGAATCGCTATTTTGGGGATGTGGGAGTGCGATAGCTTTTTGGGGATGTTGATCTAATAAATTTCTCTACGATGACCAATTCTAATAATAATGATTAATTGTTCTTCTATATCTAACTCATAAATAACTCGATAATCACCCACTCTTAACTTATAAAAACCTGACCATTGACCTGTAAGAGATAGAGGAGTTATCTGCCCAAAATTGACACTTAACCATTGAATTTTATTCAGAATCCGCAGACGCACAACCTGATCTAAATTATCTAAATCAGTGATAGACTCTGATTCAAAACTTACAGAATAACTCATTTAACGTTCTATGCCATACCTTTTATAAACTTCGTCTAGAAGAATAGTAGGTCTTCCTTCTTGACGTTTACGCCGGATTTCCAATAAACTTTGCTTGAATGATTCTTTAATTTCCTTATCCTCATCAGGATCACCGAAGTATTCATCTAGCATTTCATCTACAGTGGTACGGATTAAGTTTTGTAACTGTTCCGCCGTCATTTCTTTAATTTGCATAGTTTCTTTAAACAGTGAACTATATAAATGATTATACCAATGAAGAGAAAATATTGCGATAGCGAACGCATTGCGTCCCGGAGGGAACTAGCGCGACCTAGGAATCGCTTCAAAAATACTCAACTCATCAATTGATTTAAAACCAACACAGTTAACCCTGGTAAAGAAGGTAAACGGATATCATTAGTTAAGAAAAAAGACGCACCACCATAAACAGCAGTAGCCATTTGAATAGCATCTGGTGTTCTTAAATTGTAATCTGCTCTTAATTTAGCTGCATTTTCAGCAATATCTGGTAAAACTTCAATAGTTGTTAAACCTTGAGAATTGAAAAGGATATCACGATATTGTTGAGCTAATATTGTATTTCCCGCACGTAAAGGATAAACTAAAACTTCGGATATAGTTAAAACCGACGTGACAACGCCAAACTCTTCCCCATACATAGCTGTAAAAAAAGCATCTGTAACTTCTAAATAACTAGGATTTTCTTCTATAAAATAAATTAGCGGTGCAGTATCTAAACCTATAATTTTACCCTGTAATTTATTTAGCCATTCCATGAATCGCGTTCCTGATTAATATATTCCTGAGCGTCAATATTTCCCCAAATTTCCTTACCTAAACCACGCAATTCTAAAATACTACGCTTTGGTTTTGATTTCATTTGCAATTGTTGACGCATTAAGATAGATAAATCCTCAACTAATTTAAGTTGTTCTTCTGGAGTCAGACTTTTAGCTTGTTGTAACAATTCTTGATAGTTAGACATACATTTTTTGCTTATTTATAGTTTTAAGCCTAATTTAACTATACGCTGTTTTGGGTTTGTGGGGTGCGATAGCGATGCAAATTTTGTGCGTTATACTAAATCAAGTCAAAATTGCACCGCCCATTAACCGCTCATACCTATACTTCAACTCATCCTTCATCAATGGCCAACGCTCCAAACTTGCATCCATATCAATCACTTTTTCCGCTGCTTGTCGCGCTAACAGCAAAACATCCTCATCTTCCACCAAACTAGCCAAAGTAAAATCTGCTACCCCAGATTGACGAGTTCCCAGCACTTCCCCAGGGCCACGAAACCGCATATCCATTTCTGAGATAAAAAACCCATCTTGGGATTGTTCCAACACCTTCAACCGTTGTTGAGCATCAGGACTTCTGGTACTACTCATCAATAAACAATAAGATTGCGCCGCACCCCGTCCTACACGTCCCCGTAATTGGTGCAGTTGTGATAAACCGAACCTTTCCGCGTGTTCGATTAACATAACCGTGGCATTAGGCACATCTACACCCACCTCAATCACAGTAGTAGAAACGATAATTTGGCTTTCATTATCGCGGAATTTGTGAATTGCTGCCTCTTTTTCGGCTGAACTCATGCGTCCATGCAATAACCCCACTTGAAAATCTGGAAAAACACTTTCTTGTAACTTTTGATGTTCATCAACAGCCGAACGCAAATCTAATTTTTCCGATTCTTCTACCAAAGGCAAAACTACATAAACTTGTCTACCTTGGGCAACTTCTCGACGGATTAAATCGTAAGCCTGGGGGCGTTGTTGACCGCTTAACATTGTAGTTTTAATCTGTTGTCTTCCCGGTGGTAATTCGTCAATTTGACTAACATCTAAATCCCCATGTACAGTTAATGCTAAAGTGCGGGGAATCGGTGTAGCTGTCATCGTTAAAACATGAGGTTGTTCGCCTTTTTGCTGTAATTTTGCCCGTTGTTGTACCCCAAAACGATGCTGTTCATCTATGACAACTAAACCCAAACGTTGAAAAATAACTTTATCTTGAATTAAGGCGTGTGTTCCCACTAACAAGGGCAATTCACCTGTTTCTAACTGAGAATGAATTTCCCGCCTTTTAGCTATTTTCGTCGAACCTGTTAATAATTCTACAGGCAGATGTAGTAAGTTAAACCAACTCACTAACTTACGATAATGCTGTTCTGCTAATACTTCAGTTGGAGCCATTAATGCCGCTTGATAACCGGATTGAATAGCCGCCAAAATAGCGACAACAGCAACTACAGTTTTTCCTGAACCAACATCACCCTGGATCAAGCGATTCATAGCTACAGGTTTTTGTAAATCTGTAAGAATTTCATTAACAACTCGTTGCTGTGCGCCAGTAAGTTTAAAAGGCAGGATTTCGTTAAATTCTTCTAATAATTTACCAGTGGGTGCAAGTATGGCACTAGTTTGTATTTCTCGTGCTTTTTTTTGGCGTTGCAATAAGCCCAGTTGCAAATAGAAAAATTCATCAAATACTAACCGACGACGAGCAGTTTTCAAAGAGTCACTATCTTTGGGAAAATGAATATTAGGAATTGCATCTTTCAATTCCATTAAATTATACTTTTCTCGCAAACCTTTAGGTAAAGGATCTTTTAAATTAACAGCAGCGGTTAAAGCAATCATTACAGCCTGTCTGACTGTATTTGCCATTACCCCTTCAGTCAGCGGATAAATAGGCACAACCCGCCCAATGGTCATAGAATCAATACTATCACCTGGATCTGCCAAAACTTCTAATTCTGGATTATCTAAAGTCAACCCATATTTACTCCCTTTTACTAACCCACAAGCAGCTAACATACTACCTACAGTATATTGGCGTTTTAAACTTTCCTGCCAACCTCGACTAGTAAACCGCGCACCGGCATAAAAACGGCTAACTTTAATTTGTCCGCTATTATCTTTAAGGATTAATTCTAAAATTGATAATTTCTTATTCTTAGGACTCGTGAAAAAATTAAACCTTTTTACTGTTGCTATGATAGTGACTGTTTCTCCTCCTTCTAATTCACTAATATTCACCTGACGGGCATAGTCAATATGATCACGAGGATAATAAAACAGTAAATCACGGACAGTATATAAATCCAACCGGGCTAAATTATCAGATTTTCTAATGCCAATTTCTGGTAAATCTCTGAGTTTTTGATCAATTGTTGGAGCTAGTCTTTTACTAATTTCGGCAACAATTGGGGTGGTGGGTTGTTGGTTTTTAGATTCGTAATTTATTTTGGGCGCTTCTGTCTCTAGTTCTTGTTGCAGTTGATGAAGATATCTTCGGATTTCTGCTAATAAATGTTGTCTTTCTGGTAATGCCAAATTTGGATAATTGGCAAATTGCATTCCTACTTGATGCCAGCGGAGTCTTTCTTTTGGTGGTAAGGCAGTTGGGAAAGTACCAAAGGTTAAACAAAGAAATTCACTAAAGCGGTATTGTTTACCTACTAAATCTGTAAAGCCATTTTCTGCCTCAAATGTCAAGGCTTTATGTAATCTTATCCAATCGGGTATTTCATTAGTCATTAAATATCTCCAAAATACTAAAATTCCTCTTTTATTCTCGTTGATCTAGTCTACGCTTATATAAGAGAACTCCACAAAAAACATGAACTGCTTGCAGCAGCGCTTCGCTATCCCATAGTAAGCGTGAAAATTTCCACAAACCATTTTCAATGTCATTCCCGCAAAAGCGGGAATCCAGATTGTCTTATGGAACATAAATAATTTCTGGATTCCCCTTCCCCGTTTTCACG
>JANMEE010000060.1:0-11038 GCA_031376645.1 Dolichospermum sp. OTE_75_concoct_329_sub
AACAATGCGACCACAATCTATATAATCCTTATAGAGAAACGGTTTCAGGCATTTTTCACGGTGTCGATTTTTTATGCAATATGGAAACCCAGAACCCCGTTCTTATAAGGGTTTGAGGATTTGGTGAGAAATCCGGGATTACCCATTACCCATTACCAAATTTTATGAAAAAGATGTAAAGTTTTATTTAGATAACTAATTCTGTTAAAATTCTTCTCATAAACATTAAGATATATAACCAACCCCATGACATTATTAATAGTTGGTGCAACTGGCACTTTGGGAAGACAAGTGGCTCGTCGGGCAATTGATGAAGGTTACAAAGTTCGCTGTCTCGTTCGCAGTCCTAAAAAAGCTGCTTTTCTCAAAGAATGGGGTGCAGAACTGGTACGGGGAAACTTGTGTAATCCACAAACCCTGACGGACGCATTAACAGATGTAACCGCAGTTATTGATGCTTCTACATCCCGGGCTACAGATTCCCTGACTATTAAAGAGGTAGATTGGGATGGTAAAGTAGCATTAATTCAAGCAGCCAAAGCCGCTGGTGTAGAAAGGTTTATCTTCTTTTCAATTCTCGATGCTGATAAATATCCCAATGTACCGCTCATGGAAATTAAGCGATGTACAGAAGCATTTTTAGCAGAATCCGGCTTAAATTATACTATTTTACGTTTAGCGGGATTTATGCAAGGGTTAATTGGTCAGTATGGCGTACCTATTTTAGAAAAGCAACCAGTATGGGTGACAGGGACATCTTCACCTATTGGCTACATGGATACTCAGGATATTGCTAAATTTGCTGTTCGGGCTTTGACTGTGCCAGCAACAGAAAAACAAGCCTTTCCTTTAGTGGGAACTCGCGCTTGGAGTGCTGAGGAAATTATTAATCTTTGTGAACGCTTATCTGATAGAGACGCAAAAGTTACTAGAATGCCCATTGCTTTACTACGAACTGTACAAAGTTTACTGCGCTGCTTTCAATGGGGATGGAATGTTGCGGATAGATTAGCCTTTACAGAAGTTTTAGCCAGTGGTAGAACTCTCAATGCAGAAAATATGGATGAAGTATATACTGTTTTTGGGTTAGATAAAGAACAAACTACGACACTAGAAGTATATCTACAAGAATATTTCAGTCGAATTATGAATAAGTTGAAACAGTTAGATTATGAGAAAGCCAAAAATAAAAAGCTGAAAAGTAAAAAAACTCCTTTTAAACCATCTTCCAAAGCCAATAGTCAATAAATGTAAGACTAATGGTGACATGAATCAAAAATGTGCAACTATTAGATACAGAAAAATCATCTCTTAAACTTGGATATTTGAGTGTGCCGAAAGCAGGCATTATCTACAACGATATTAAACCGATAGCGAGTAGTGTCGCTATTGAACTAAAAGACAAACTTACTGCTGCTGGTTGGGATGTGTACATCACAGCAAGCATCGGTGGGATATTAGGCTATTCTCAACCAGATAGTCCTGTCTTTCACACCCCTATTGAAGGTCTTACGCCCCCTGGCTTTGACTCAGACATGAAATTTGCCGTGGTGTTAGGGGGAGATGGAACTGTGTTAGCAGCATCACGCCTAGTCGCCCCCTCTGGTATCCCCATGCTGACAGTTAATACTGGTCACATGGGATTTTTAACAGAAACTTATCTCAACCAATTGCCCCAAGCCATAGAACAGGCAATGGCGGGTACATATCAGGTTGAAGATAGAGCCATGCTCACCGTCAAAGTTCTCCGAGGAGATACTGTGATGTGGGAAGCCCTCTGCTTAAATGAAATGGTGCTACATCGAGAACCTTTAACTTGTATGTGCCATTTTGAAATTGCGGTAGGACGACATTCACCCGTGGATATTGCGGCTGACGGTATTATTGTTTCTACCCCAACGGGTTCTACAGCTTATTCATTAAGCGCAGGTGGTCCAGTGATTACTCCTGGTGTTCCTGTATTGCAGTTAGTACCTATTTGTCCCCATTCCCTAGCTTCTAGAGCTTTGGTATTCCCTGATAGTGAACCAGTTAATATCTATCCTGTGAATATTCCCCGATTGGTAATGGTGGTAGATGGAAACGGTGGATGTTATGTTCTACCAGAAGATCGGGTATATTTAGAGCGATCGCCCTATAGCGCCCGATTTATTCGTCTACAGTCACCAGAATTTTTCCGTGTTCTCCGGGAAAAACTAGGTTGGGGTTTACCACATATTGCTAAACCCAATTCAGTAGAATTACCTTAATTATTGGTAGTTAGTAATCAATGCTTAAAATTTTCAGACCCCCGACTTCTTAGAGAAGTTGGGGATCTAGTTTACTTATTTGGTAAATTTTGCTAATAACTCTTGACGAGATAATTGCAAAAGCAAAGGAGTAAATTCTTCCCTAGTCATAGCAATTACTTGATCAATAATTGTGGTCAATTCTGAATCAAGTTCCCCAAAACGTACTTGTAGGATACTTTCAATCATAGCGCGACGTTCTCTTGCTAAACCTTTTTGTTCTCCCTCTTCTCGTTCTTGTTTTTTAATTTCTGCTAATTGTTGTTGATACATTTCTGATAATTTCATAATCAACTCCTTATCATCTTGATCAATATCTTGTTCTTTTTCTTGACGTTTACAATATTCAGATCCCCGACTTCTTAAAGAAGTCGGAGATCTAGTTTCTCCTTTTTGATGACAGGATGATTTTGAGCGCTTTACTATCGCTAATTTAGCAGTGCTTTCTATGGCTTCAAGCTGCCGTTGATACAATCTGAAATGGGATATTCTCTAGAACAATTTCCGGTAACTGACCCGATCCAAGTACCTCTTTTGCATCAAGAATTTCCACACCAACTAAAACTTCACCTGCACCAATATTCAGTGCTATTTCATCACTTAATCGCAAAGTACGACATTCATTATCTCCATCAACTAGACGAATATAAAGTGAATCAGTTTCTTGATCATAACTAATTTTCATAGCGTTACTTTCCTCAAAAATAAAATGTATATACAGTAATTACTACAATCTCTGTCTCGCTTTCAGTAATGATTGGTGAAACTCGTTTAATAGAATAGGAGCACCCAAGCCATTCTCCATTAAACTGAAAATCGTAACGATATTCAAGTCTGCCTTGCTTGGCTAACTTTTGACTGCCATTAAGAATTGCCTCAGTGACTTCTAGCTCATTTGTACCCCGCTCTAAGCATTGCAATAAAGCATGTTTAGTCAAACGAATTGGTTTCATAAAATTTACTTAAATCTCCTCCTCTCAACACTATAACAACACATAAAATGATTATATTATATTTCAGATCCCCTTTTGATAAAAGAATGATTTTGAGCGATTCCTACGGCGGTAAACTACGCACTTCCCACTATATTATTCAGATCCCCGACTTCTTAAAGAAGTCGGGGATCTAGGGGATTAATCATCTAGCAACAGTCTTTTGAAGCCACTGCTATCAGGTAGATTATGATCCCGCCAAAAATTGCTGATAAGCTTATTCTTGCTCAATCTGAGTCTTAATGTACAATCACACTCCCTTCCTGACAAAGAAGGGAAAGTGTTGATATTACTTCATATCATAACCAAACAAATTCGGATCAACTTCTCCTAATTGTAAATCTGCTAAACCGTATTCTTGCCAACGTTTTTCTACCATTGCCGCTATATCAGGATCTGATTTTAATGGTTCACCCCATTCATGTTCTGTTTCAGGGGGAATTTTTGTAGTTGCATCTATGCCCATTCTCCCACCTAAACCTAATTTTTCACTAGCAAAATCTAAAGTATCAAAAGGCGTATTTGGTAATATAAAAACATCCCTGACTGGATCAACTTTAGAACTTATTGCCCAAACAACTTGACGCGGATCACGAACATTAATATCTTTATCAACCACAATCACAAATTTCGTGTATGTAAATTGCGGTAACGCACTCCAAAACGCTAATGCTGCTCGTCGTGCTTGGCCAGGGTAAGCTTTATCTATGGAAATAATCGCGGCTTTATAACTTAACGCTTCCATTGGCAGGAAGAAATCAACTATTTCTGATACCTGTTGCCGTAAAATGGGGGTATAGATACGGTTAAGGGCGATCGCCATCATCGCTTCTTCTTTCGGTGGCAAACCGCTAAATGTGGTAAGATAAATTGGGTCTTTGCGGTGTGTCATGCACTGAAACCGCACCAAAGGTGAATCTTCTACACCACCATAATATCCCATGTGGTCGCCAAAAGGTCCATCTGGTAAAACTTCCCCCGGTGTAATTGTTCCTTCTAAAACAAACTCGGAATCTGCGGGAACTTCCAAATCTACAGTTTTACACTTGGCTAATTGTACTCCAGAACCGCCATACAATCCAGCAAATAACCACTCTGATAAATCTAGAGGAATGGGTGTGGCTGCTGCCATAATAATTAAAGGATCTACCCCTAGAGCGATCGCTACTTCTAACTTTTTACCACGTTCCGCCGCCTTTCGTAAATGTCTTGCACCGCCGCGCACTGATAGCCAGTGTACGGTCA
The DNA here is from genome assembly GCA_031376645.1 of Dolichospermum sp. OTE_75_concoct_329_sub. Lineage (GTDB taxonomy): Bacteria > Cyanobacteriota > Cyanobacteriia > Cyanobacteriales > Nostocaceae > Dolichospermum. Next base: position 4,526 of record JANMEE010000060.1, read on the forward strand.
TAGTGTTATTAGACTGTAATTGTAAACGATACACACCAACGTTAGGCGTTCCCGTCTCGCAATCCTTGGTAATTACCAATCCTAGCGTAATAATCTTTCCAGCATCTCCCGGATAAGGACGTATCAAAGGTAACTTGTTTAAATCTAAATCATTCCCTTCTACTACTACCTGTTGACAAGCGGGAAAAAAATCTCTTCCCGGTTTGGCTTTCACTACGTCAAACAGGACTTTACCAAAATCTATGGCTTGGGAAATCTTTTTCGGGGGTTTGGGCTGCTGAAGCATACTCAATTTCTTTCCCAGGGTTTCTAACTCCTCTGGTTTTTCCATGTTCATAGCCCAACATATCCTTTCCACTGTCCCCATTAAGTTGACTGCAACGGGGAAAGATGCACCTTTGACGTTTTCAAATATTAAGCCTGGACCACCTTTTTGTAACATTCGGTTGGAAATCTCCGCAATTTCCATATCTGGGTCAACTAAAGCCGAAATTCGCTTTAATTGTCCTCTTTCTTCTAGAATTTTAATGAATCCCCGTAAATCTCGCGCCATTGTTTTATTTTAATTATGAAGAAGTGTAAAGCTATTTTTATCTTAGTCTTCATTCCGGTAATTTGACTTTTTAGTACATATATACTATAATAAGAAAAAGATGGATTTTCCTCACGCAGAGTCGCAAAGAGGAAGAAAGGGTTTTTATCTGATAAAAGTTAGGAGGTTTTATGTCGAAGTTAAATCACCAGATTTCTCTGTTAGAACTTATCCAGATTTTATCGGCACATCGTCACAATATTATTTTGAATTTACATAAGTTAAAGGAAGATTACCACAGAACTGGTATTAAACGAGTTCGAGGTATTAGAGATATCAATGGTGATTTGATTACTTCTTGGTTACAAACTGAAGATATCTATGCTGGTGATTTTGTGCAAATGGGTGTATTTGCTATGAATCGCAATACTGCTACTATTAATATGTTGGTAAAGCGGAAAATTAAGCTGGTAAAAGCTGAAGATAATACACATATATTTGAAGTTGCGGGTTTATTGGCTGATGATTTGAATAATTTTAATAATTATACCATTGTCAAAGATGGAAAAGTTAATATTTCTGCTTTAAATATCAAAATCAGCAGTAAAAAAGTATTTGATTTATTGCAAGCTAAAGGTGTAATTATTGCTGATAAGTTTGATTTCAATTCTGAGTATACAATTCAGTTAGATAATTTACCATTAGTTCCTGTTAATATCAAGTTTGGTAATATTGATGGGTTATTTACCCACTTAGCAGAAATCAAAGTTGTTATGAGTATTTTATCTGCTTACATACGCCATCAATCAGATGTATTTGTCAGTAATCAAGTGGAGGAATTAAAACAACATTATTTATCGAAAAATCTATATCTAAATTTTCCTAAAACTCAGGAATATCCAGATACCATTGATTCTCATATTAGTTATAAAATTGAGTTTGGTAATCAGGATATTCTCAATTTGGGTAAATTATATGCTGCTAACCAATTTTTAGCGCGGAGATATGAGGTTTATGATCAAGAAACTGGAGAGATTTTTCCAAAACCAACTTTGGAAATGGGATTAAATCAAAATATCGCTTTTCGACAAAAAGCCATTTCTGCCAGAATGAAACTGACTAAAGTTGATGATTTGATGAAACCGATTTTTGATGACTTTTTAGGAATAAAGATCAATGGCAAAGTAGGGGAAATTCTTAACAAAGTTGGGGATCATAGTTTAGCGTTGTTATTATATGCTCAACACGCTGGTAAATCTGTGAATAGAGAAGATTTAATTGCGGACATGACGACAGCTTACCAAAAATTAGCAGCTTATGTTGAGGAAGTTTACCAAGAAAATATTTCCCCTATGGTGTTTTACATTGGTGCAACAGGGCTTTTACCAAATAAAATATCGGCTAAAGCCATGACTGCTGATGAATTAGCTACTAAATATCCCCATTTGCAGTTTTCTAAACATGAACAGGAAGGGACATTTTTTGAAGTTGGAAATACCATTATTAGCATCTATCCTCAGACTGAATATTACAGTAAAAAATCATTAGCAGTTAGTTGATTTTGGAGGATAGCAATCCTAAATGAATTATGAACACAAAGATCCCCGACTTCTTCAAGAAGTCGGGGATCTGAAATTCCATTTATAAATCAAATAAGATTGCTATAGCTATAGTAGGGGTTTAGCTTTTGCTTTACCCTGAATATTTTCAATATTTAATATGGTATAATATTGATATTGACTATTCTCAATCATTTCCTAAAATCTCTCATGTATGACAATATCTGTAAATTCATTGCCGAAAACTTCAAGGACGACTTAGCAACATGGTTGCTAGGTTCACCAATCAAATTAACAGAACTTAGTCCCACAGAACTTTCTAGTGAACCAATTAGAGCAGATTCATTAATATTATTACAATCCGATGAATTAGTTTTACATACAGAATTTCAAACAGATCCAGATGATGATATACCCTTTAGGATGTTAGATTATCGAGTTAGGGTATATCGTCGGTTTCCCCAAAAAGAAATGCGTCAAGTAGTCATCTATTTGCGAAAAACAAGTTCTAACTTAGTAAGTGAAAATAGTTTTAAGCTTAAAAATACTTACCATCAATTTGAGATAATTAGACTGTGGGAACAACCAACAGCCCAATTTATGACAGTTCCCGGTTTATTACCCTTTGCAGTGCTAAGTCAAACAAAAGATCCTAAAATGGTATTAAGTCAAGTAGGAGAAGCAGTAGAAGCCATTACAGATCAAAAAATACAAGGAAATATTGCTGCTGCTAGTGCAGTTTTAGCAGGTCTTGTGTTAAAAAAAGATGTAATTAGAAAGATATTTAGGAGTGAAATTATGCGAGAATCAGTGATTTATCAAGAAATTCTGGAAGAAGGTGAAGCTAAAGGTAAAGCTGAAGGTAAAGCTGAAGGTAAAGCTGAAGCAACCAAAAAATTAGCTTTAAATTTGTTGCGAATTGGTATGAGTTTAGAACAAACTTCTGAAGTTACGGAATTATCTCTCCAACAAGTTCAAACTTTACAAAAAGAGATAACAAATTCTAATTCCCACTAAAGTGACTTCGATGTTTTTGGGTTCAATTTTGAGAAAAATAATATCCCTGATTTTTTAATACAAGTCAGGGATTTTAATATAAGATCCCCAACTTCTGAGATCAATTCATAATTTATTTACAAGATAAAAAAAGAAGTCGGGGATTTTGGGTGTTAATTATTAATTACTTACCCAATTCCTCAATATTCTTCATTGCTTGTTGATACAAGTCCTTATTTCCTGCTTTGTCAAAAATAGCTGCTGCCCGTTGTAAGTCTTTCAATGCCCCGCGTTTATCGCCAATTACAGCATAGGCGTTACCGCGATTATTAAAAGCAGCACCGAAGTTAGGATTAATGCGAACGGCTTCATTATAATCAGATATTGCTTTTTGTGCTTCTCCCCTGGAAGCATAAGCATTACCCCGATTATTATAAGCCACAGCATATTCTTGATTGATGCGAATCGCTTGAGTATAATCTTCTAATGCCCCGTTCTTATCACCTTGGTTAGCACGGGCATTACCTCGATTGTTGTAAATTTCGGCAGACTTAGGCATAATACTAATTGCTTCATTATAATCTGCAACTGCTCTTCTATAATCTCCTATAGATGCCAAAGCATTAGCACGATTATTATACGCTTCTGCATCCTTCGGATTTAGCTTTAAAGCCTGATTATAATCAGCGATCGCTCCTTCTTTATTCCCAGTATCAAAATACACTAATCCTCGCCCCTTAAAAGCTTGTGCATATTGAGGATTGAGACTAATTGATTTACTATAAGCAGCAATAGCCGCTTGGAAATTACCTTTAAGATGTTGAGTTTGTCCCTGAACATAAAATTCCCCAGCTTTAGATGTTCTCCCTATCCGTGGATTTGGGGTAGTTACTCCTCTTTCCGTCACCAATACATCTTGATTATTACTGCAAGAAACGCAAATAATAGCACTGAAAATTGTAAACATCGCTATAGTGAATGCTTTGTTTACCCCTCGCTGTTTGTGTGTCAATAACTGCCATTTCATAATTTACTATAAATCGTCATTATCCGTGGAGTAAATCATTCACTACATTGCTTGCTTACTTTGGCAATATTCTCACTTTTTAATTAATATTCAATTCAAATAACAAAATTCCCTGAAGTTATCTGGAATTAACGAATAAATTTATCCAGTCAATCACCGGATATTAGTAAATATTAAAAATAAAATTCTTTATATAGGACTCCTATTTGTTTTTTGAACGAAACTCAGCATCCCTTTATTCCTTCTTTCCCTGTTCCGGTGTTCCCTACCTCTACCAGTAGGCTCAGGAATCAAACCGGATTCTTATATCTACATTTATATTATTACAAGACTACCTCTGATAATTCTGTTAATTTTGTTAGCACTTTTAGAAAAATTTTCATAAATTATTTGGATATCGCATTTCGTGAAATAAGTAGGTGAACAGAAAAAAACCGTAGACGCGAAGCGGCTTCTCGAAAAGTAAAATATCCCAAAACCTCTTCTGGAATTCCGGTGTTCCCTTGTCATAACAACAATTTTTAACGCCTACCTACTTAGGTTGAAAACTTCTATTGAGAAAATTTTCCATAAAAAAAGCTCAGGAATAAACTCCTGAGCTTAGAGGCAGATATTTATCTATCTACCTAATAGTTAGTTTATGGATATTAGTAGCGTCCGCGACCACCGCCACCAAAGTTTCCACCACCACCACGGTTTCCACCACCACCAAAAGAACCAGTCCGTTCTTCTCTTGGTTTAGCTTTGTTCACTTTTAAATCACGTCCCATCCATTCAGCACCATCAAGGGCTTCAATGGCTTTTTCTTCTTCTGCATCTGAATCCATTTCTACAAAACCGAAACCGCGAACCTTACCTGTTTCCCGGTCGGTAGGGAGTTGAACACGTTTTACAGTGCCATACTCTTTAAAAATTTCGCTCAAGCCATCTTGGGTAACTTCATAAGAGAGGTTGCCTACATAAATTGACATAGATTTTCTCCAAAATCATAAGAGTGTAGAGATTTAGATTTCGGAGAAAAGTCTGTAAATACCAAAGGGAAAAAGCCTATCAATACTAAAAACAAACGAGGTCCACCGAATTACTTCTCGACTTCTATTATTGCATAATAAATAGATATATAGGCGGATAAATTCAAAAAGATTTATAAAATATTTTTTTATACATCAATTAGCAATTACAGAATCAGCTTTTCGTTGTATTCTCTCGTTATACTTAGTTTAGTGAATTTAAAGTCGGCAGAATTATCAATTTTCGTGACTTTATGCAGTTTATAGTCCGTTTAATCGCCTTTTGCCTGAGTCTAAAGGCTCAATTTTAGGTTTTTTGTTCATGTTGCACTTTAAACATTCCTCAATCATTAACGCCCCAGTAGAAGTAGTTTGGAAATTCCACGAAAGAGCGGACATACTGCAAATACTCACGCCACCTTGGCAACCTGTACAAGTAGTTAGACGTGAAGGTGGACTAGCACCAGGTGCAATTACAGAATTTCGGCTTTTTTTGGGGATTTTACCCTTAACTTGGTTAGCGCGGCACACAGACTATGAAAAATATCATCTGTTTACCGATGAACAGATATCTGGCCCTTTCGAGTCCTGGGTACATCGTCATGAGTTTACAGAAGAAAACGGCAAAACTAGATTAATTGATAATGTTAACTATGCCATGCCTGGTGGTAATGGAGTGGAATTTATGAGTGGTTGGTTAGTACAAACACAGCTAGAAGCAATGTTTCGCTATCGGCATTATGTGACTAAGCGCGAATGTGAAAAGTGAAGACAAAAAAAACGCTCTCCATGATTGGAGAGCGTTTTTTATTTAACTAACTAGACTTATTAACCGTTGATTGCAGGAGCAGTTAAAGCAACAGGAGCAACTTCACTAGCAGCTAAGTCTAGGGGGAAGTTGTGAGCGTTACGCTCGTGCATTACTTCCATACCCAAGTTAGCGCGGTTGATGACATCAGCCCAGGTAGCGATAACTCGACCTTGAGAATCAATGATGGATTGGTTGAAGTTGAAACCGTTCAAGTTGAACGCCATTGTGCTAATGCCCAAAGCGGTGAACCAAATACCAATTACAGGCCATGCAGCGAGTAAGAAGTGTAATTGACGGCTGTTGTTGAAAGAAGCGTATTGGAAAATCAAACGACCGAAGTAGCCGTGTGCTGCAACGATGTTGTAGGTTTCTTCTTCTTGACCGAACTTATAACCGTAGTTTTGAGATTCGGTTTCAGTTGTTTCTTTAACCAAGGAAGAAGTAACGAGTGAACCGTGCATTGCAGAGAACAAAGAACCACCGAATACACCAGCCACACCTAACATATGGAAGGGGTGCATCAAGATGTTGTGTTCAGCTTGGAACACGATCATGAAGTTGAATGTTCCAGAGATACC
>JANMEE010000076.1:0-5857 GCA_031376645.1 Dolichospermum sp. OTE_75_concoct_329_sub
TGTATCTAAATTTTGGTCAAACTTTATTATAGCTGAACCTAACTCTGCAAATTCGTCGGACCATAAATATCCACCATCACTTAATGGTTTAAATGCTTTTCCATACCAATAGATAACACCTGTTGGATCTGGCCATGCCCAATTCTTCGCGCTCAATTGTGTGCCATCAAAATCAAGATGAACTAATTCAAGTTGTTTTTGGTTTGAGGGACCATGTAAACCTACGGTAACGTAGCCAGAGTCGGTTGCAAATATTTGTGCTAGTACAGAATTATTTACCGTTTCATTGGCATGATACAAACTATCAAAATAAATACCCTGGGCATTAGCGCCCAAGGTATTTAAAACAATCAATATTAAAACTGTTAATGACTTCATTGTTTGACCATAGTGAGTTCTGTAGAAGAACCATCTTCTACTCGCTCTTTATCACCTTCTTACTCAACACCTCTCCAATCTCCAACCTTGCCCTTATTATATATACCCCAACAGGTAAATTCGACAAATCCAATTTAGCTACAAACTGATACGACCTGGTCGAATACACCAAATTTCCCATCACATCAAGAATATCCACAATAGCAGAAGGTTCCGGCAATTGAATATTCAAATGATCTTGAAACGGATTGGGCCAAACAAATAAATTATTCAAAGCTGGTATATTTTTACCCGTCCAAACACCATCATATACCACTACACAACTGTCGAAGATTGGATCGCCACAACCATCCAACTTTAGCACCCAAGCGTGTTGGGGATCGCTATTTCCATTGTAATAATATCCACAAGCAATAAGCCCTGAATCTGGTGCTTCTGTAATATCCCAGAGGGCTTGCCGGTCAACCAAGCTGTCTTCTGGAATTTCTAAATGGCGATAAGTCTTGGCCCATAATTCTTCTCCGGAGGAACTCCATTTTTGAATAAATCCATATTCATAACCGTAAGGCCCAAGATAATTGCCACAGGTGACAATTCCATTATCAGAAGTGCTTGCAATGCTGTAACCATAGAGTTGAATAATAGAATCTTGAGCCACACCCGTCCATTCTGGCTCCATAGTTGACGCATTAAAAAGCATTAATTTCGGCTTGCTTATATGAAAACTGCCTATTTGATTTTCAGTTTCAGCATACGATACCATAAAACTATCGACCCCAACAGGTTCCAAAAAAGGAAGCCAATCATTATACTGCCCACCCCAATGATATTCGCTAACAAATTGGCCATTTGAATCGAATTTAACCAGTATAGGATCCCAATCAAATAAACGCGCTCCTGATACCAGAAAACCTCCGTCGCTTAATTTATGAATGCCTTCAATTGCAAGTTGATATTCATTATCATAAAGAGAGATTGTATCATTATTGAGCATTTCGCCTTCAAAATTTAGTTCGATTATTTCTAATTGAGAAGAATAGTTCTGTCCATCCCAATTCATAATACTAGAAGCTCCGATATATGAGCTATCAGCTTCGAAAAAATGATACAGCCTTTTAAAGTCATTCTCAATGCCTGGAAATACTATTGTAAATTCGGTGTCAAGATTCTGATCAAGTTTTATAATTCCTGTCCCAATACTAAATTCGTTAGACCATAAATATCCACCATCTGATAATGGAATAAAGGCTTTACCATACCATAGTAACGCTCCATTCGGAGTTGGCCAACCCCAGTAATCAGTTTGAATTGACGTACCATCAAAATCCAAATGACGCTTTTCGAGGAAATAGTTATTTTCATTTATATGTAAGCCAACAGTTACGTAACCGGAGTCTGTGCTAAAAATTTGAGCGAATGCGGAGGAATAAATCGTTTCCTCGGCGTGATACAGGCTGTCAAAATAGATACCCTGAGCCTGACAGCTCAGAGTATCTATTATCAAAAAAAATAATATGCAGATTGAATTTCTTATCATTCTTTCAATAAACTGATTTCTGTGAGTGCACCATCGTCTATTTTTATCAAATATACGCCAGATTGCAAGATGCTGGTATCAATCACAAGTTGAAGGTTATCCGCTTTCCAGATTTGGCTCATTAACATTCTTCCTGAAATATCGAAAATTACAACCTTTCTGTCTTGCAGAGCAACGTCGGAGGCGTTGAGCACTGTGAATTGCCGGCTGGGATTAGGATACAATGAATAACCCGACTGAGTTTCCTGCTCATTGCGATGAGTAGCGCGGCGCAATTGATTGTCAACTGGTATATCTAGCCATTCTTCCATTTCATACAATCCGCGATTGCTGAGAATAAGTTGGGCCTGAGTAGCCACCACTGCAAGTTCGCTATGCGAAATATCTTGCAGCTTTGTCAATTGGTCGTTCGTCAATGGAACGTCTGCATCACTCAAAATTTGTGCATGAAATAGCATCCAAATCCAATCGTGCATGGCTTGCAACTCTTCAGACGTAGTAGTATAGTAGTTTGGCCATTGGTCGATGAGGTCTTCTGCCAGTGCAAAATCTCCCGCAGACGCGTGAAGCGATGAGCGGTAAACTATGTCAGACGGCAGCCATTCATCGGCAAAGAGATTGAGCAAATCTGTTCTTCTGTCCACAAGTGTGGTGTCTTGCCAGATCAAATCTTTGATTTGCATTAACAATTGCCTCGATGCACTGGTTTCAGCCAAACGCTCGTAGCGCAATGTTTCTAAATACCCGGTAAGGTTAGTACCATTCATAATCATTTGTTTCTGGTATTGGCTAAAGGGGATCAGCCTGTTTTCTACCTTATCCATTACATCGTTGCTTTTGGCCGCTTGCGGATTGCTCACCAAAATTTCTACCAATAAGGCGTTGGGCAGCGCGTATTGATCCAGCATGGACATCAATACCTCCTCACTCAAATTGGGGCTATTATCCATCAGGGCATAATAAGTTTGGAGTGCATTCTGGTAGTTGGTGTACGTAACCTGATCTTGCAGATATTGTGTGCTACCGCCATCTGTTATGGTTTGAATTTCATTGGTCAAATCGCTGATGTGAATTTTTCTCGCATTGCGATCTGCAACAAGAATCCCAATAGAATTAGAGTTTACTGGTGTTTGAATTGTACACTCAACGAATAATTGGACTGGTTGTAAACTAATATTTGAGCACAGCGAAACAGTGAGTTCGTCTACACCCGTAGAATCATATTTATAGCTATGTCCACCATTAAATTGAGTTATAAATATCTGATCTTCCACACGAATATCTTGCACTACAGTTGCTCCATCTACATAAAAATTATTTCTGTAGCTTTCAAAGGAAGTCCCTTGCACTTGTTCAATTCCATGCTGTAAAGGAGCTGTGCTGCCCGCTGCATCAGACATAACAATTACATCTTCACGGTTGTACTCAAAATTATTACATTGGAATTTAGCACCATTAAAGAAATTGGGTATAACCTCATCTCTGTTGTCATTTCTATACACCAATGCAGCAGTGCAACTGGCGATCCGATTGCTTTGAAGTGCAATGCCATTAAATCCACAATCGTCCACATAAACCCCCATTCGGTTCACCAAAATCGGCGAAGCAAAATTGTCTTCGTTCATATCAATCTCGTTGCCCGATATATTGTAGTTGAGGCAAGATTTGAGGCGTATGCCAAAGCTGTGTTTGGTAACTATATTATTGGACAAATTGACTGTGCCCTGCGCATTAATTTGTGCGATAGACGAACCTTCATTGGCAGGAGGTACATTACCATCTGCATTGGTGTAAGTCTGGCTTAGGTTGATATTCATGGTTTGCATTCCCAAACTTTGCATATCGTGTATGTAATTGTCTTTCACTTCCACATCAAACGCAGCAACCCCCAATAGGTTAATTCCTCTATAACTTGCAATATCATTATTGAAGATACGAAGTTTGAAGAGCGATGAGTCTTGAATGATGGGCAAAGCAATGGGTTGTTTTATGTCAATGGCAGTCCAATATCCCTGAAATTGGCAATTGAATATTTTGCCGCAGCCCTCGCCTTTGATGGCGTTCTTGTTTTTCATGCCGAAAAATGTGCTGTTGGTACACAGGTATTTCCACGTGCAATTGGCAAAAATGAATCCCCAGCTTTGTTTGGTCAGCGAGATCGATTGCCTTTCAAGGGGCATGTTGCCAAGAAAATTCTGATCGACCACAAATTCGCAATTGGCAAATTGTAAACCGCGGTATCTATTGTACTCATTAATGGCCACATCGTATTGGTTGTTGTTTCTGAAACGGCCACCATCAACTTTAATGGTTCCGCCTTTGTCGTTGCTTGGTGTATAGCCATTCATACCAATCTGCACACCTCTCAGCGCATAACTGATTTCACTCTGGCCATTGGGGTGGTTATCACTCGCATTAGACATGTACATATAAGCCTGATTGGGCAAAACCCCGCCATAAGCACTATAATCATTGCCCTTAACTATAATACCCTTCCAGTAAGTGTCTGGACAGGCATGGGTCAATGTGCTATTTCTAACATTTAGTACCGAATTATAAGACACAATCAGATTAACATCGGTTCCGAAATAAATATTCGCGTCGGTAATATTGAGCGTGAAGCCGGGATTTACAGTAACATTTGCTCCAATGTACATTGTTCCCGTCCAGGTTGTATTTGTTGTTATGTTGGTGGGAGAGTTAATGTCCCATGCTATTGGATCTATACTCACCGTTATCGTAGTTGGAGCGCATCCATTTATATCTGACACAGATACTATCCAGTCTCCTGGCACAACTCCATTAATATCTTGTGTCGTCGCGCTTGCTGTGCCGGGCCCATCCCAGAAGTAAGTATAGGGCGCCTGTCCACCAGCTACCGAGATAAATGCGCCACCAGTTGGAGTTTGAGCACAGGCTTCGATGATTTGGTCCACTGTAATCGAAATATTCACTGCATTAATTACCACCGTATCAGAAACCGAACAGCCGCTTGCATCTGTGGCCACTACAGTCCACGTTCCTTCCGATAAAGTAGTAGGGTCTTCTGCCGTAGTTGAAGTGCCTGGGCCTGTCCAGAGGCAGTTGTAAGAAGTGCCACCTGTAACAGTAATGCTTGCAGAGCCATTGGCTTCACCAGAGCATGTTTTCTGGACGGCATCTACAACAAGCGAAAGACTGATATTCTGTATTTGAATACTGTCCACAGCCACACAACCCGCAGAATCTGTCACGGTGATTGTCCATGTACCTTCTATTAATCCGGTTGGGTCTTCGGCAGTTGTAGATGCGCCTGGGCCAGTCCAGAGGTAGCTCAGTGCGCCAAGGCCGCCCGTGGCGGTGATGGAGGCGGAACTTCCTGTTCCATTACAAGCATTCTGAATGCTGTCTACTGCAAGAGCCAATTGGCAACAATTATTGCTTTCATTCAATATAGTGAAGTACTCAGTGGCCAGACAACCAAGACTATCTTGCACAGTAGCCAGATAAGTATCGTTGCCGCAAAGGGAATCCAATGGCAAATTGGGATTGAGAGAATACTGTAAAGCTCCCGTGCCACCTGAATAAGTCAAAGCAACTTCACCATTGCAAATATCCGGGCAAGTTGCGTTATGGAGCACATTTGCAGTGAGGGTAGGAGCTGGAGAATTGATTAGGTGAATGACATCCATTATTTCTGTTGGGGGGCAATTTGGACTGGTAGCCACGGTATAATAGATGGGCACTTCATCTATTGTAGAATCCACCAATGCAGGCACAAAAAAGTATTGCATGTTTCCATTAATAACCAATGAGTCCACTCCTAGACCAGAAAATACTCCGCCATCTGGTGTGGCTTGCAGCAAAAGAGTATCTTGATTGGTGCAGACAAATTCGGGGAGGTCGAAAGAAACTGATGTGGTAGGAACGATGGAAATATCATCTAAGAAGAGACTAGTCGTC
>JANMEE010000109.1:0-11078 GCA_031376645.1 Dolichospermum sp. OTE_75_concoct_329_sub
CATTGGTGTCAACTTAACGCAAAACCCATAGCCCGACTGGGAATGAATTCCCAGTCTAATAGCAAAAGTCATCTGAAGATGACTAAATACTAGGAAAATTTATTAGTCCGTTTTAACGGACTTGAGCTATTAGACAGGGAATTGATTCCCTGGCGGGTTTGTCAGCCAACAGATAAGAAATTTCTAGCCTAAGTTGACACCAATGAGCAATGCTAAACCCTTACAAAAAGAAAACTCACTTGTTATTGGCAATTATTTTGAGATTATTGAGATTATAGTTATTATGGCGATCGCAATTATTCCAGAAAAGTCTGTGACTGTAAATCCCCTCAAGCAAAGTCAGGCTTTAGGCGCTTCTTTGGCTTTTTTGGGGTTGAAGGGAACTATGCCTTTGTTTCATGGTTCTCAGGGTTGTACAGCGTTTGCTAAGGTGGTTTTAGTTCGACATTTTCGGGAAGCAATTCCCCTCGCTACTACCGCAATGACGGAAGTAACTACTATTTTAGGTGGTGAGGAAAATGTCGAGCAAGCTATTCTCACTTTAGTAGAAAAGGTACAACCGGAAATTATTGGTTTGTGTACCACGGGGTTAACAGAAACTAGAGGAGATGATATAGAAATGTTCTTGAAAGATATTCGAGAACGTCATCCTGAACTTAATAATCTAGCCATTATTTTTGCTCCTACTCCCGATTTTAAAGGTGCATTGCAAGACGGTTTTGCAGTTGCAGTAGAAAGTATTGTTAAAGAAATTCCGAAAGCGGGGGGAATTAAACCAGAACAAATCACCATTTTAGCTGGTTCTACCTTCACTCCTGGAGATGTCCAAGAAATTCGGGAAATTGTCACAGCTTTTGGATTAGAACCAATCTTTGTTCCAGATTTGGGTGCTTCTTTAGATGGACATTTAGAAGATGGTTATACGCCTATAACTGCTAGTGGTACAACTGTCAAAGAATTGCGTTCTTTAGGTAGTTCAGCTTTTACCTTAGCATTAGGTGAAAGTATGTTAGGTGCGGCGAAAATTTTAGAGGAAAAGTTTGGAACTAGCTATCAAGTATTCAGAGATTTAACAGGTTTAGAACCTGTAGATGAATTTCTGCAAAAGCTATCCTTATTAAGTGGAAATCCTGTTCCTGAAAAATATCGCCGTCAACGTCGTCAATTACAAGACGCAATGTTAGATACTCACTTTTATTTTAGTGCTAAACGAGTATCTTTAGCTTTAGAACCAGATTTGTTGTGGACAATGGTTGGGTTTTTGCAATCAATGGGGGCGGAAATTCATAACGCTGTCACCACAACTCGTTCTCCTTTACTTGAACTACTTCCTATCAAAAATGTCACCATTGGGGATTTAGAAGATTTTGAAAAGTTAGCAATAGATTCTGATTTGCTAATTGGTAATTCCAATGTGAATACCATCTCTAAACGTCTTTCTATTCCTCTCTATCGTTTAGGTATTCCTATCTATGACCGTTTAGGAAATGGTCTATTTACCAAAGTAGGCTATCGCGGTACTATCGAGCTTCTTTTTGGTATGGGAAACCTATTCATAGAACAAGAAGAATCATCAATGATGAATCATTGGTCATCAGTAATTAATAGGGAATAGGTGACAGGGAACAGGTGACAGGTGACAGTCAAGAAGTAGATAAAAGTTGACTTTTGGTTTTTTAATTTTTCTTTCGCTCTTCCCTTCTTTTCTCCTGTCATCTTCTTAACTCTTCTCTGTCACTTGTTACCTGTTACCTTATTAACTCTTCACTGTCACCTGTAACCTGTAACCTTCTTAGGAGTATGAAAGTGAAAATTGCTTTTACGACAACTGACCGAATTCATGTTAATGCTCACTTTGGTTGGGCTAAGGAAATTGATGTTTATGAAATTTCCGATAGCGGATATGAATTCTTGGAAACTCTCACCTTTGAGGGTGATCTTAAAGAAGATGGTAATGAAGATAAAATTAACCCCAAACTTCAAGCCCTAAATGATTGCACAATTGTTTATGTTCTTGCTATTGGTGGTAGTGCAGCCGCTCGGTTAATTAAGAAGAGTGTAACTCCAGTTAAGGCTAAATCTGAAGAAGAAAAGATTGAAGATATTCTCAACAAATTAGTCAAAACTCTCAAGGGTAATCCTCCACCTTGGTTACGGAAAGCTTTAGTACAGAAAAAACCTAGTTTTGCTGAAGAACTCGAAAATGAAACAAAATTATGAGTACAAACGATGTGAATGGAACGGGTAAAAATTCCGAGGTAGTTTTAAGTCCTTTTCACAAATCATTGGTTCAACAAATTCGGGCGCAAGATACCTATGGTGTTTACCGAAATTGGGCTAATGAATTAATTCTTAAACCCTATATTGTTACTAAACAAAAGAAACGAGAAATTTCCGTAGAAGGTGAAATTGATCCCGCCACAGTCTCCCGAATCAATGCCTTTTTTCGGGCTGTAGCTGCCAGTATTGAAAAGGAAACCGGACTTATTTCTAATGTGGTTGTTGAATTAGGACATGAGGGTTTTGGTTGGGCTTTAGTCTTTTCTGGACGCTTATTATTAGCTGTCAAAACCTTACGTGATGCTCATCGTTTTGGTTTTGATTCTTTCGAGAAATTGGACGAAGAAGGAGCAAAGTTTGTAGAGAAAGGTATTGATTTAGCCAAGCGTTTTCCAGAAGTAGGAAATCTTTAATAATTGGGGACTAGGGACTAGGGACTGGGGACTAGGGACTGGGGACTGGGGACTGGGGACTGGGGACTGGGCAAAAATTACCAATTACCAATTACCAATTACCAATCACCAATTACCAATCACCAATGACTATAGAAGAAATCACAACCAAGATCAAAAAGCTAAATAGTAAAGCAGGTCAAATGAAAATGGATCTGCATGATTTAGCTGAAGGATTGCCAACAGACTACCACAAACTTATGGATGTTGCTGCGGAAACTTACGAAATTTACTGTCAGTTAGATGGACTCAAGCAACAACTCAAAAAAATGGAGAATTTTAAATGAGTACCAATATTGATGAATTCAAGAAGCTCGTAGATGCAGAAGAGTTTTTTATCTTTTTTAATCTGTCCTACGACCAAAAATTTGTGAACGTAAATCGTTTACATATTTTGAAAAAGTTTTCTCAGTTCATGAGTCAAATTGATGATACTTATCCTCAAATAAGTGACGAAGAAAGATTAGAGAAATATTGCACAGCTTTGGAACAAGCTTATCAGGTGTTTATAGAATCAACACCCCATGAACAAAAGCTGTTCAAGGTATTTAATGATAAGCGGAAAAATGTAGTCACCCTGACAGAAATTACCTCAGATTAGGAGTTAAAAAGTGATCAACCTAACGCCTAATGAATTGGAACGCTATAGTCGCCAAATGATGCTACCTAATTTTGGCGAATTAGCTCAAAAGCGCCTAAAATCAGCGACTGTTTTGGTATCAGGTGTGGGTGGATTAGGTGGTACGGCGGCGCTTTACTTAGCAGTAGCGGGCGTTGGGCGGCTAATCCTCGTCAGGGGTGGTGATTTGCGGCTGGATGATATGAATCGTCAGGTTTTGATGACTGATGACTGGGTGGGTAAACCTAGAGTATTCAAGGCCCAGGAAACACTCAAAGCCATTAATCCTGATGTCCAAGTAGACGTGGTTCACGATTACATTACCGCAGAAAATGTGGATGAGTTGGTGGAGTCGGCGGATATGGCTTTGGATTGCGCTCACAATTTCACTGAACGCAATTTGTTAAATGCAGCCTGTGTCCGCTGGCGTAAGCCGATGGTAGAGGCGGCTATGGATGGAATGGAGGCTTATCTCACCACGATTATTCCTGGTGTTACGCCTTGTTTATCCTGTCTGTTTCCAGAAAAGCCTGATTGGGATCGGCGCGGGTTTTCTGTGCTGGGGGCGGTTTCTGGGACTTTGGCTTGTTTGACGGCGTTGGAAGCGGTAAAACTCATTACTGGTTTTAGTCAACCGCTGTTGTCAGAATTACTGACGATTGACTTGAACAGAATGGAATTTGCTAAACGTCGTTCTCACCGCGATCGCAATTGTCCAGTCTGCGGTAATACTGCGCCTTGGAGATATTCCCAATCTCAAACTGCAACGGTGTAAAGTATCACTTTTTGCAAAATCCACATTCCAAATCAGAATATTCGCTACAGAATAGGAAACAAAATGACTGTTACTTTAACAGAAAAGGCTGAATTTCGTCTGCGGGCATTTTTAAAAGGTTCTGCAACCGAAGATAACGCTACAAAAGGTGTCCGCATCTCCGTTAAAGATGGTGGTTGCAGTGGCTACGAGTATGGCATTGAAATTACCAGTAAGCCTCAACCCGATGATGTCGTATCTCAACAAGGAAATGTGTTGATTTACGTTGATGCTAAAAGTGCGCCGTTATTGGCAGGTGTGGTAGTTGATTTTGTTGAGGGAGTAATGGATAGCGGTTTTAAGTTTTCCAATCCCAATGCAACTGATACCTGCGGTTGTGGCAAGTCTTTTAAAACAGATGATGGTACTCCTAATGGTGTACCTTGCGGCCAATAAGTTGAATATTTCTGAAGCAAAATTCAAAAATTTAGATCCTTCATTTTGAATTTTGCTAAAGAAACTTTACAAAGTCTCAAAAACTCACTTCATTCACTTTTGAGGAGAACCGGAAAATGGCAACTTACCAAGTAAGATTAATCAGCAAAAAAGAAGATTTTGACACCACAGTTGAAATTGATGAAGATACCACAATTCTAGAAGGTGCAGAAGAAGCTGGTATTGAATTACCTTTCTCCTGTCACTCTGGTGCTTGCTCTAGCTGCGTTGGTAAGGTTGTTGAAGGTGAAATCAATCAAGACGATCAATCCTTCCTAGATGATGAGCAAATAGCCAAAGGTTTTGCTTTATTATGTGTTACCTACCCTCGTTCTAACTGCACAATCAAAACCCACCAAGAACCTTATCTTGCTTAATACAATATCTGTAGGGGTTTAGCATTGCTAAACCCTCTAATTTTAACAATGATGGAGGATGTTTATCATCTTTCATCATTTCAATTTTCACCTTTTATTTTTATACTACAATGTTTACTCCTTTTAGTATTATGGGTTGTTCTTTAGAATTGCTGAAATCAGGAGACTGTGGCATAGTTACTGCTTGTAAAAGTCAGGATGAGACAATTAGAAAAAAACTGATATCAATGGGAATTAAAACAGGAACTACGATGACTGTAGAACAGCAATTTCCTACTTTTATGATTAAATGTGGTGGCTTATCTATGACTATAGATCGGGAAATAGCACGGGCTATTTATGTGCGGGTGATTGATGGGTGAAAGGATAATTAGTTAGATACTTTGAGTTTCTTAACTTTATGAACAAGCGCGGGGAATAGACGATGACACAATTATTCAAGAGGCTTTTGACAAAAATTGGATTTTGATTACTAGCGACTTAATTACAAAAATTCAAGTTGATTTTTCATATCTTCTGGTTCAAGTGTTTCCCAAATCAGAATTAAAGTATTTAAAATTTCACCAATTGAACGGCGTTTCTGATCACAATATGTAATTCCTGCGTGAGTTATACCGCTACGATGAAGAATCACAAAATCATCATCATGAGTAATCAAGATCCGATTTTCAGATAAAGCAAAAGCAATTTGTTCTCTGTCTGATACACCAATTAATTCGGCTTCTGAAGTTGTAGTAACATTGACTCCTCTACGACGTAAACCTAACGCGATCGCATTACTTACACTTTCATCTAAATGAAATTTAATTCTCTCGGTCATTGCGTTTTTTCAATTTTTGTTGCAGAATCGAAGGAGTTTGTGCTTGCATTTCTTGAATCAACTTCTCTGATTCTGATATTTGTTGTCTAATTTCCTCCCGATGATCATGATAGTATGCTAAAGCCGCATAGACATCAGATAAGGTAATGCTAGGATAATGGTAGAGAATTTCATCAGCAGACATTCCCATTTGTTCATGCCAAATCACAATATCCTGAACTCGAATCCGATGTCCAGCAATGCGAGGTTTTCCTCCACAAATACCAGGAGTGATTTCAATATGTTCTTTGATTACGTTGACGGACATAATTGATCCTCTTTTTTATGCCAATTATATATTTAATTATCTCATATTCTTAGATAATATACCACCAGAAAGAACAATTATAACTGGGGAGTTGATTAGCCACAGCATAGCCAAACATATCTTGAAACTGTGGAAGGCGAATTTTCCTTTTAGGTAAAAATTTGATCCAATCTACAGCATCAAATAATATAATAAATGTAACTGCTATACCCTTTACCACTTGAGAATATATGATAGAAAAATAAATACTGAATCGTATTACGACAAATCCCAAAGTAATGGCTGGAAAACCGACAATTAAGGGTACACGCTTAACAGTCGAGTATATTCTTAATCTCCTTGCACACGGCGAAACAGTCGCAGAAATTCTGGAAGAATATGAAGGTTTAGTAGAAGCAGATATTCGAGCTTGTTTATTATTTGCATCTCGCTCTCTAGAAAGTACCAGTTTCATGCCTTTGATTGCGGAGATTGCCTAGATGCGGTTTTTAGTAGATTAAAATACAGGTGTGGCTGTCGCTCGCTGGTTACGGGAACAAGATCATGAAGTTTTCTCAGTTTACGAACAAGCACGGGGAATAGATGATGACACAATTATTCAAAAGGCTTTTGATGAAAATTGGATTTTGATTACTAGCGACAAAGATTTTGGTGAGAAAGTTTATCGGGATAAATACCCTCATCGAGGTGTGATTCTTCTGCGTTTGGAAAATGAACGTTCTGCAAATAAAATCTATATTTTACAACAGGTCTTAGAGCAGCATAAGGAACAGTTAGCAGATAGTTTTGTGGTAGTCACTGAAACTCAGATTAGATTTGCCAGAATAAAATAATTACTGAGTCAAAAGAAAAATGAGAATAAAAAATGGGGAAAACTTTAAAGGAAAAACTAGAACAGTTACCACTAGAAAGACAGCAAAAAATTGAAGAAGAATCTAAATTCCTCATTGCTGAAGAAATGACACGACAACAATTAAGACTAGATATAAAACTCACTCAAGAGCAAATTAATCGCGTGGATGTGATTTAGAAAATAGAAAATTATTTAATTTTTGACTTGTTGGAAAGTTTTATAATTTCTACAAACAATCTCTAAACAAATATCTCCTTGTAAATGAAAATAAATTAGTGATTGTAAATTGGTGTTAATTATTCCAGTTTGATTGACAAATGGATAGGATGTAGATAGAAATTCCTGGATATTATCTTCAATTTTCTTGAGTTCAACTTCTCCTACCCAAAAACAGATATCTTCATCATTTGCATTTAGAGGTTGGGAAAAACCCAGGTGAATAATTTGATAAAATTCAATGGCTACATCATCAGCTTCGGGACCGAAAGTAAAATCAAGACGTAATCCCAGATTTTGAGGATTTAAAGAAATACCAACTAAGTCAGCACTTTTTAAATCTTCGAGAAAAGTAGTGAGGGTTGGTGCAATTGTTGTTGTCATAGATTCACAATTTCTCCAGTATTATGAGTATTAGCTCCAGAAACAAATTCTATCTGCTCTCCATATTGATTGTAGCGACGACGGTAAGATTTGCCATCAACTGCTTTAATTCTAGGACCTGTGCGGACAATTTCCCCATTTGGTCGAATATGAATTTGGCTACCGTCTGGATGCTGAAATGTTTCATAACCCCCTTGAGTTTGCGTTTTAAATTCAAATCTTTGGTTACTGAGAATTATTAAGACTTTTGAACGAGTTTTTCCTGTTAAGTTAGGTAGTTGTTGAGCGGCTATATTCATTTATAAGGGCTTGTTTATTATTCCCATTTTACTCTCTATTTTGTAGGGTAAGTTAGCGACAGCGTAACCCACCATCAGTAATTAATAGTGAGTTACGGTGTATGAACATCATTCTATTTTAGTGCATGATTAGCTGGTGTAACTAACCCTGCGATTACTAACTTTATCCTCTGTTCTTTTTAGGGGTTAGAAATAAGCAATATATTAACCTTTGTTGATGATGATTCTAAAGTACCACTACCTCCATCGGAAAAATTTTCTGGTCTTTTTCCCTTTAACACAATAGGAGGGTCACTTTCTCCAGTGAAGCCAAGACTGATGGTATGGCGAGTCTTATTCCAATATTTAGCACGCAATCCTGGTGGTACACATTCACTTTCAATATATAAACCCCATATTTCTGCCTTTTCTCCACAGACTGTTGTAAATTCATTAGCAACATTATAAGGAGAGTAACTTTTAAGGAAAACTTTCACTCGCTTAGGCAGAGAAAAGTTCAGAAGTGTATACAGTACTTTGCCATGTTTTTTGGGGTCAATATTAAAAGTGGCGGCTGCATAATCTTGTTCCTCATTTGGATATAATAAATTTGGTAGATGGTTGGATACATCAAGTTTGACTTCAACAGCATTTTTAGAATAATTAGTTATTTTCAAATCATCAAGTGCCGCCCCATCATTTCCATAGCAAGTTCTTTCAATAATAACGTCAAGAGCTTGATATTTTTTACGATACTCTTGATTTCCTCGGACACATTCGACTTCAATTTCAGCAGAATCTAATTTATCTGATAGAGTTACGTAGGGTTTTTCAATTACGGAAAATTCACCCGCATAAATTCCTTGTGTTTGTTCTCTATTTAAATATTGACCCAGCAAGATAGTTCGACTTAGACCAATTCCTTTGTCAGTTACATCAATTACTTTAACCAGTCTTTTTGCCAATTTTCCCCAAACTTCACCTTTAAATCTGAATAGTGTGACTGTGCTTTTTATTGTTTCTTCATCTACAGGCAAACCAAAAATTTTACCTATTTTAATCAACTTTTCTGGTTTGGTCACACATTCGTTAAGAGTTTCGATAGTTGAATAAAAATCTTTAGCCTCTAAAGATAAACTTTTTCCACAATCTCCAACTAATTGAGCCACCGTAACAACATTATCTTTGTGTGTATTTTCTCCACTAGTACCAATAACAAAGCTAAGATTATCCAGAAGATAGGAAGCTAAATTAAGATACACCGCACCAAAAGGTTGACCTTCTCCAGTCCTACTCAGCTTCGCTCCTGCGGATATTAAAACCTTATATTCACCTGGTTGCCAATCACCACCACCTCTTGGGGTTAGAACTTTTTCAATCTGATTACCTCCTTGAGCAGTTTTAACTACACTACCATCCCATATTCCTAAGTCTGCTGGTTCAAGTAATGCTTCAGCTACAACATCAGCATCCAATTTTTTCGCACCACCATAATCATCATTGCCAATATTTATAGTTTTTAGTTTTGCTTTTGGAACTACTATTAATTGCTGCACAAGAGGAGAAGTTCCTGTGATTTTGACTACACCATCACTAGCATCTAATTTCATACCATGCCAAATTGGATAATCAAAAGAAATTTGATCAAACAATAATTTATCATTAGGTAATTGCTTAGTCAAAGTATATTCTAGTCTTGATTTATTGGGATTATTAGACTGAGCTTGTACAGCAGGTATCAACCAATTTGATAACATTTGCAATGGATTTATTGCTTTGCTATTGCCAGAAATATCATTATTGTTAGTTTTATTAAAATTAATATCAAAAGGTAAATAACTCGTTTTTTTGTCAGCAATAAACAAATTATTGTCTTTAGCAATCTTGATGGCAATATCTGTAGATAAATTAATTAACTCGTTATCTAAAAGAGAACTAGAAGCAACTACAGCTTTAACCAAATCTTGAAATTTGCTATTTTGTTCAATAGCCTGAAAAATCAAGACTCGTTTTTCAAAAGATAATCCAGAAAAAAGAGGATTCATAAATACCAACCCCCGCGCGGTTGATTTAAAACTCAATTCTGGTTTTTCATTAATGCCTGTTACAAAGAAATCTATCAATCTAACTTTATCTTTAAAAGTAGCTGCTACAATGGTAGTCTGTTTAGATTTTTGTTCTTGCTGATTTGCACCATTTTGTTTGGTGTGTAATTGAGGAAAAGTTATTCTAACACCATTATTTTCAATAGATTTTGATTGACTTGCTGTGATAACTTGCCCAACTTTTTTATCACTTTCTCCTTTAGGAATATCAGTCACTTTGACTTCAATACCAGAATTGAGGGATCTAAAAATAAAACCCACGCCAACAGTAAGTATTAATGCTAGTAAAAATACCACTATTTTAATAGTCCACTTCTGAGAAATGTTAGAATTACTCATATTTATCGCTTATTTCTGATAGATTTACCCAATTTTGAACCCGTGTTTATCTTGACCCACCCTACACCAGTTACCTAAACCTGAAAAGCGGAAAAAAGCGGATCGCAAAAAAAAATTACAAACAGACGGAAAAAGTCTGAAAAATACGGATAAAGTCTGCTATCATTACTTGTGTCGCGTTACATTTCTAACTATGCAGGTTCAGGAACTACTACAACTTGTGGATGAGGCTGTTTATCTCAACACAGGCAATCATCTCAATGACTTGCAACGTGGAGTTATTGAGGGGACACTAAAGTATCAAAAGTATGCTGATATTGCCGAAAATTGTGGCTGTAGCGCGGGTCATGCAAAGGATGTAGGTTACGAACTTTTAAAAATGTTATCTGATATTTTTGATGAACCAGTTGATAAAAGTAATCTGAAATCTGTTCTAGAACGACAGGGAAATGTGAATATTTCTTTGGGTGATAATCATAGTAATAATATATTTGGAAAAGGCAATATAAAAGTTAGTTGTAAACAACCTAAAACTAAATTAGATAAAAATAATTCTAGTAATTCTAAATTGAAGCAACGTAAAAATAATAAAACTCAGATAGAAAAAATTGATAAATTACGGTATTTTGGCTTAAATGATGAGCAAATTGCAGAGGTGCTAGCCCGCATTTCTCACAAACAATGCGACCACAATCTATATAATCCTTATAGAGAAACGGTTTCAGGCATTTTTCACGGTGTCGATTTTTTATGCAATATGGAAACCCAGAACCCCGTTCTTATAAGGGTTTGAGGATTT
>JANMEE010000120.1:0-4032 GCA_031376645.1 Dolichospermum sp. OTE_75_concoct_329_sub
ACTTGAACGGGTTTGCTGGTTCCCGGGATTATATCCATTCAAAAATCAGCATTTAAATACCACAGTGAATAAATTCACTCGTGTCGCTTCCCTCTCAGGGCTAAAGCCACTGAGTTTCCCGCATACCGCGAGGTTTTATGACAGAAATTCAATTGGCTAAAACAGGTCTTTATAATCGTGATCAATATCTATGGCTAGAGGATACAATTCTCCGACTCAAGGCGCGGGATTTTTATGGTTTGGATGTGGAACATTTAATTGAGGAGATAGAAATCTTGGCGAGTAGGGATAGGGCTGAGGTTGAAAGCCGCTCAATTGTGCTATGGGTGCATTTATTAAAACGGATTTATATTAATAGTGAGTATGATAACCGTGGCTGGGAAGTGACGATTCGAGAACAACGTCGTCAGTTAAAAATTCTTCTGAAACAATCTCCTAGTCTCAAACGATATTTTACAGCAGTGTTAGATCAATCATGGGAAGAGGCTCTAATAGAAGTTAGGGAAGATTATCCTCAGATTGAGTTTCCTGATTTGTGGGAGTTTAGCCTGAATGTTGATGTGCTTTTAAGTGAGAAATTTTGGGATTTTTAAACCTCTCATAAATCGTTTTCTATATCCAATATCCTTTTTCCGTGAATCACAGATGAAATAGTGATGATCTCATTCTCAATTCGATAAATAATTCGACAGTTATATGCAAATTTTTCCCTAATACTGTCTTCGTTTAATTCTGGTACTGCACGACCTAAAAATGGAAAGTCACTCAAGTTGTGAGTAACATCAACTATTTTTTGAACTACTGCTGCTGCATAAGCAGACGAGTCACGAAATATTTAGGTAGCAATCGCTTCTACATCTTCTATTGCAGTGGAAGACCAAACTACTTGATAAGCCATTTATTTAACCGTTCTTCTACTGCTACTTGTGAAATAGTTCCTTCTCTATCAGCTACTTCTAAGCCACGACAGACTTTTTCAATTACATATAAATGATATTGAATATCTTCAATTGAACAATCATCTGGAAGTTGCTGTAAAAGAGATTGCACTTGATTTTTTGTGGTACTCATAATTTGATTTTGAGTTAATTTACTTTTGGGCTGAGATTTACCCAGCCTATTGTTTACTTAAAAGTTGCTAAAGTTAGTAACTTCCAATTCCCCAGAAGCACGGATATGAATACTCAAGCTATTGGCTTCCACTTCCTTCGCACCAACCACCGCTATTACAGGTATTTTATCCTTTTCGGTGTTACGAATCAACTTACTCAGGCGATCGCTAAATAATTTATTACAAATTGTATAAATATTATTTACTAATTGTTACTCCAAAATTGATGATATGGCAATATATGTAGGGGTTTAGCAATGCTAAACCCTTACTTTTTAGAAGTTACTAAAGTTAGCGATCGCTTCTGTAATTTTACCCGCTACTTCATCTACAGTTATTACTCCCAATTCCCCAGAAGCACGGGTACGAATACTCAAGCTATTGGCTTCCACTTCCTTCGCACCAACCACCGCCATTACAGGTATTTTATCCTTTTCGGCGTTACGAATCAACTTACCCAAGCGATCGCCACTTACATCAACTTCCGCCCGAATACCCAACGCCACCATCTTTGCTGCCACCTCTTTGGTAAAATCTAACTGAAGATCACCAACAGGTAATAACCTGATTTGCACAGGCGCTAACCACAAGGGGAAATCACCCGCATACTCTTCAATTAAAATCCCTATTAACCGTTCCAAAGAACCAAAAGGGGCGCGGTGAATCATTACCGGACGTTTGCGCGAACCGTCTTCAGCCACGTATTCTAAATCAAACCGTTCCGGTAAATTATAATCTACCTGGACAGTTCCCAATTGCCATTCTCGTTCTAGAGCATCACTGAAGATAAAATCAAGCTTTGGACCATAAAAAGCCGCTTCCCCAATCCCTTCAAAATAATCCATTCCCAACTGTTCCACAGCGCGACGAATCGCCCCCTCAGCTTTATCCCAAGCTTCATCAGAACCAATATACTTATCACTAGCAGGATCTCGGAAACTGAGTCTAGCTTTAAAATTCTTTAATTGCAGACTTTTGAAAACACTCAAAATCAAATCTACAACATTGAGAAATTCACTGTCTAGTTGTTCGGGAGTCACAAACAAATGAGAATCATCAACAGTAAAACCGCGCACCCTGGTTAAACCACCCAATTCTCCCGATTGTTCATAACGGTAAACCGTGCCAAATTCGGCCAAACGCATCGGTAATTCTCGATAAGAGCGTAATTCACTCTTGTATATTTGGATATGGAAAGGACAGTTCATTGGCTTGAGGACAAAACCCTGTTCTATTGCTCTTGCTTCCTCATCTTCAGCCATTAAAGGAAACATATCTTCCTTGTATTTTTGCCAGTGTCCAGATGTTTTAAATAAATCAACTCTGGCAATGTGAGGAGTAGATACAGGGAGATAACCCCGTTTTAATTGTTCTTTTTTGAGGAAGTCTTCCAAAATCGTTTTTAGTAAAGTCCCTTTAGGAGTCCACAAAGGTAAACCAGGACCAACTAAATCGGAAAAGATAAATAATCCTAATTCCTTACCCAGTTTACGATGGTCACGACGCAAGGCTTCTTCTTTCCGGCGTTTGTACTCTGCGAGTTGTTCAGGAGTTTCCCAAGCAGTAGCATAAATGCGTTGTAATTGGGCATTATTTTCATTTCCTCGCCAATAAGCACCAGCGACGCTTTCTAATTCTATAGCTTTGGGATTAATTTCGCTAGTATTTTCGAGGTGGGGACCAGCGCATAAATCCCACCATTGATCTCCTAAATGGTAAATTGTGATAGGTTCTTCTTTAATATCTCCAAGAATTTCCAGCT
The DNA here is from genome assembly GCA_031376645.1 of Dolichospermum sp. OTE_75_concoct_329_sub. GTDB lineage: Bacteria > Cyanobacteriota > Cyanobacteriia > Cyanobacteriales > Nostocaceae > Dolichospermum. The sequence continues at coordinate 2,874 of JANMEE010000120.1, forward strand.
TATAGGGTTCTTTAATAGCTTCAATGCGACTTTGTGCTTCTTCTCGGCTGACTTCTTCGCGAATTAATGGTAATTTGCGATTAATAATTTTGACCATTTCTTTTTGAATGGTTTTCAAATCCTTATCGCTAAAGGGTTCTGGACTATCAAAGTCATAATAAAACCCATTTTCAATCCAAGGACCAATTGTGACTTGCGCTTTAGGAAACAGCTTTTGCACTGCCATTGCCATGATATGCGAAGCTGTGTGACGAATCTTTTTCAATGTTTCTGATTCGCTGGTACGGGGTAAATAGATTTTTTCGACTGGTGGGGTTTCTTGATTTGGCGACATCGGCTGTTAAACTTTTAACGAAGTTGATAAAAATAAACTTGACAAAAAATATCTTTACAAAATAAATAATAGTCCACCGGCTATGGTTTTTCCTAATTTAGCCCAACTACGAGTAGAGGACAGGAAAACAATGTGTCCTCCTTCTTCCTTCGTGTTCTATTCCTATGGCTCCTGCGTCGCCACGCAAGCTATCGGAACGCTCCGCGAACGTCCCTATATCCCTCCGGTCCCCCCGTCAGGGATACGTGGTTCATTAACTTCTGATTCGGTGACTAATGACCAATGACCAATGACCAATGACTAATTTGTTCCCTTAGAGGTATCTAGATTTACTCCCAAGGAGCTTTACAAACTTATTGCTAAATTTATATAATTGTGCTTCAGATAGCAAGTTACAGCTTTTTTGATGTGAGCAATTCTGAACTGATTGTTAAGAATCGTAAATAATGTTAATCTAAAAAAAGAATTAGGAAATATGCTTCTCATATATGGGGGACTCGAATCTATCAAACGCTGATTTACTCAAATCAGTCTTAGAACCACTGTTAGACGATTTTCAATATTGGTTTGAGCGATATCATCAAATCTTGGAAAGTCACTGACTCAACCATAAAGGGATTGAGCTTGTAAAGAACAAACTTTACAACGCAAGCAGGGACTAGCCCATTGAGACTAATCCTGATCCGCACTTCCGAATACTTCCCCAGTTCGGATTATCTGCAAGACTGTTTGTTAAGTCGTTGGTTAAAGACAAGACATTTTGGATTAGTTGGGCGAGGGGACTTGAACGGGTTTGCTGGTTCCCGGGATTATATCCATTCAAAA
>JANMEE010000013.1:0-22924 GCA_031376645.1 Dolichospermum sp. OTE_75_concoct_329_sub
GTGGGTAGGGGTTTAGCTCATGCTAAACCCCTACAAATCTAGTTTTCTCGTAATTTCATAAAAGTCCATTTTCCAACCGTTTTTAGTAAAATTACCATCTGAACTATGATTTTTATGATTTGTGTGATTTGTATGATGAATTCATCATCTTAATCAAATAAATCATAGTTCAGAATTTTCTCAATCATCCGATTAGCTTGAGAATAATAACCACCACCAAATAAATTAAAATGATTTAAGACATGATACAGATTATATAATGTTTTCCTTTGTTCATATCCTTTAGAGAAAGGATATACTTCTTCATAACCTTGATAAAAAGCTGGTGGGAAACCTCCAAATAGTTCCGTCATAGCAATATCAACTTCTCTATCTCCAAAATAAGTTGCAGGATCAAATATTACCGGTTCACCTTCAACGGTAAAACCTGCATTTCCTCCCCATAAATCTCCATGTACCAAAGAGGGTTGAACTAGATAGTTAGCTAATAATTCGGGAATAGCTGCTAATAACTTATCTGCTAATGGAAAACTCCCACCGCGTTTTTTTGCTAACTTAAATTGATAACCTAAGCGGTTTTGAGTATAAAATTCAATCCAAGAATTAGAGAAGTTATTGATTTGGGGTGTAGAACCGATGGTATTATTAATATCCCAGCCAAAACCTTGATTACTAGTAGTTTTGTGCATCGCTGCTAATTTACGTCCCATTTCTTGCCAAGATTTATTGTTACCAGTTGTCATTTCTAGCCATTCCATGACAATATAGCTAGAATTGCCTGTAATTCCCCAACAGATTGGTTTAGGAACGCGGATAGTTCCCGTGCTACACATTTGCTGTAAACCAAGCATCTCGGCTGCAAACATTGACACTTGAGAAGCAAGATTAAGTTTAATAAAGTAAGTCAATTTACTATCACTGACAGCAAAACCTTGATTAATACAGCCACCACTGATAGATAAATGCTGCTGACTTACAAATTTTTTGCCAGTAACTTGGCTAATATGCGTATCAATTTCAGTCCAAATCATAGTTTGTTACTTGTTATTTGTCAGTTGTCAGTTGATTCTTCTGTCACTAACTAATGACCACTGACTAATGACTAATGACTAAATAGGTTTAATGACAACAACACCATAAGCATCTGGGGAAAGATAATCTTTTGCCGCTGCCATTAAATCAGTTGCTGACTGTGCTTGAATATATTGGGGGTAATTAAAAGCTGGTTCTAAGTCACCAATTAATGACTGATAATAACCATACAACCCAGCGCGATCGCTTGGTGTTTCATTCCCAAATATAAACCGATTGGCGACACGTTGTTGAATCCGAGCAATTTCTGATTCTTTGACAAATTCTGTTTGTAATCTGCGAAGATGTTGAATTATCCCTGCTTCCACAACCGCTAAATTTTCTACATCACATTTAGCAGAAATCGAAAACACACCTTGCAATAAATTATTCATATTACTCGCAGAAATTGAAGATACCAATCCCCGTTCTTCCCGTAAATCCTGCACTAATCTAGACGTTCTCCCCTGTCCTAAAATTCCTGCTAAAACATCAAGTGCATAAGTTTCATCTAATTCCATCAATCCAGGTACTCGCCAAATCATCACTAATCTTGCTTGTTGGAGAGTTTCATCAACAACTTCCCTGCGGACTATTTCTGTAAATGCAGGTTCAGGAATTACTGCTGTTTGTGTCAGTTTGTTGGTTGTTTGTTGATAATTTTGATTAAATTCCTCAGCGATAATTTCTACTAATTCTTCTACTGGTAAATTCCCCACAGCGACTGCTGTAATTGACTGGGGTTGATACCAATGAGCATGAAAATCTCGCATTTGTTGCGGTTTCACTTGAGAAACAACTGCTTCGGGTCCCAATACAGGACGACGATAGGGTAAAAAATCAAAAGCAGTTTCCATAACATGACGATAAATCCGTCGTCTGGGATTATCTTCAGAGCGCCTAATTTCTTCTAAAACTACTAAACGTTCTCTCTCAAAAGCATCATCAGGAATACTAGGATTGCAGACAACATCTATTTGCAAAGGTGCTAATTCTGCAAAATCTTTAGGGGCAGTTGTGGTATAATAATGAGTATAATCTTGGCTAGTGGCAGCATTAGTTACAGCCCCGCGCTCTTCAATACGGCGTTCAAATTCACCACTAATTAGTTTCTGTGTCCCCTTAAAAATCATGTGTTCTAAAAAGTGAGCCATGCCATTAATAGCATCTGACTCCATTGCTGAACCAGTTTTTACCCATAAGTTGAGATTAACCGCGTCTATTGGCATTTGTTCGGCGATAATAGTTAAACCATTGGCTAGATGGTGCAGCGTAGGTGCATTAAGGCGGGGAAATTTCAGCAGAGTTGATGTCATCGCTTGTGGTGAGTGAAGAGCTATGTTATTTCTTCTATCTTACAACTTTCTTGATGGTGTAAACCTTGTTATGTCTAAACTGTTAGTATTTAGGAGAATGTGTTTGAGTAGGATAACACACCATAATTCAATGATTAATTCATATCAATTCAATTTTTGGCAACATTACCCAATTATTGTAAATCATCAACACAGGATGTAAATGAATATCTAATTCATCTATTAATACAATACCTGATGCTTTACGTGGATCTTCAAGATGAGAAAAGGTTTGAAGTAAACGCCAAATTAAATCTCCAGCTAAAGCAATAATACTACGAAAGCCATCTGATAATTGAGTAATGGGAATTAATTGATTTTCTAAAGAAAAAATAATAATTCCATCATTTGTAACTTGGTCTATCTTAATATTTCCAGGTAAAAGTTCCATAATTGCTTCTTCTCCTAATCTTCTCATTTTTTTAGATTTAGAATCATCAGGATTTTTAGCAATGCGATAATCTAAAAAAACCATCCATTCTTCAAAAGTGCTTAAAGCTTCATTTTCAATAAACTGTGTACTAAAATTAGTTTCACGATTTTTTCTTTGAAGCTCTCCTAATCTCACTGGATTTCCTTGAGTCCGAGAAAGTCGGCGAAAAGCACCATAACCAGAAGCAAACCAGCCTTGAGAATCTAAAGTAAACGCATTTGTTCTTAACCATTCAAGAGTTTCTGAGTTTTTAGGATTGAGTGTATTTGCAGGATAGATTTCTTTGCCAATTTTAATATTTTTATTACCTATAAAAAAGGAAGAATAATCATAAGATAATTTATTCTTACCCTTATTTGGCATCATTCCTTCATCATCATTATCTTTTTGTATTGTTGCTGTTAATTGACCATGTTCTGAATTATTTCTTACCCAATTTTGAGGAAATGACATCATTTTTTTAGCTGCATCTGAGCCAGCTAGAAGTAAGGCAATTGCTTGAAGTAATGTACTTTTTCCCACTCCATTTTCACCTAATAACGTAATCCATTTATAGGGATTATTCTTATTATGAAATAATATTTTTTGTGCTCGAAAGCCTTTAATATTGTTGATTTCAATACTTTTAAGCCACATGATAGTATCCCTCTTTGAAGAAATATTAGATTTAATTAATTCTTGGCAATAGTTAAATTCTAACCTAATTCTTGGGAATTTAAAAAATATCAAAATACAAATAGGAGTATATCTTAATTTATGTATTTTCATTCTCGCCATTATAAAACTTAGCAAAAGCTAGTAAGTTTAATGGTTAATTAACCTGAAAATATTTATCTAAATAATCCTCATCGCTTGCCACCTACTAACCAGCAAAGAACATCACCTTAATATTCAATGAGATGATGGCATAAAATTCTTGCTGTAAATCCTTGTATACTTTATTATCTAATGGTAAGAAGTATTTTTAACATCAATTGTTGGTGCAAGACAGAAAGTTAATTTGTCATTAAAAATGATAAATTAATAATTAGGGGTGACAACGGGTTTTTTGGGAAATAGGATGAGACAACTTGACAAATTAAATAAATTAATAAATTAATGAGCAAATCAGATTTACAAACATCAATTGAGTTAGAAGAAATTACATTTTCCCATATTCCTGTTCTCAGCCAAGAAGTGATTACAGGTTTAAATATCCAACCTGGTGGAAATTATTTAGATTTAACAGTTGGTGGTGGTGGTCACAGTCGCTTAATATTAGAAGCTGCGGCAGATGTGAAAGTAACTGCTGTTGATCAAGATGAAGATGCTTTAACCGCAGCAAGACAAAATTTAGCAGAATTTGGGGATAGAGTCAAATTTATTCATAGCAACTTTGCAAATTACCAATTTATCGAAAATCATTATCATGGTATTTTAGCAGATTTGGGAGTAAGTTCCTATCATTTAGATAATCCCGAACGGGGTTTTAGTTTTCGCAATACTGCAAATTTAGATATGCGAATGAACCAACAACAATCCCTGACTGCTGGAGATATAATTAATGAATGGGATGAAAAAGAATTAGCAGATATTTTCTTTAAATATGGTGAAGAGAGACTTTCTCGCAGAATAGCCCGAAGAATTGTGGAAAACCGCCCATTTAATACTACTACAGAATTAGCAAATGCGATCGCTTATTGCGTACCTCCTAAATATCGTCATGGGAGAATTCACCCTGCAACCCGTGTTTTTCAAGCCTTACGAATTGCTGTCAACGACGAGTTAAAAGTCTTAGAAACTTTAATAGAAAAAGCCCCAAACGCGCTGATTGTTGAAGGAAGAATAGCCATAATTAGTTTTCACAGTTTAGAAGACAGATTAATAAAACATGGGTTAAGAAATTTACCTTCCTTGCGAGTGTTGACAAAAAAACCAATTATTGCTACAGAAGATGAGATTAAAGAAAACCCTCGTTCTCGTTCTGCTAAATTGAGAATAGCAGAAAAGAAAAATGTAGAAGACTCTGGATTTTTTGAATTTGATTATTTTTAACTTCTTTCAAGCGGTAATGGAATGTGTGTTTTTATAAAAGGGGAGGTTAGCCAGAATGAAGAATGCCAGAATACCAGGGAATTTATTCCCTGTCTAATAGCTAAAGTCGGTTAAAACCGACTAAATGGGGTTTTTATGTTATTCTGTTTTTATGGATTTTTAGGTAATAATAGTAATTAGATCTGATAATTTAATTTTAGTCCGTTTTAACGGACTTTAGCTTTAAGACAGGGAATTTATTCCCTGGCTAGACTGGCTTAATATCAAACAGTTATTAATTTTTTTCATCAATTATGGCTTTATGGCGGTTGTATTATCATATTATTTGGGCTACGAAAAAACGCGAGCCTTTAATTGCTAATGATATAGAAGATAAGTTATATGGTTATTTAATTGGGAAAGCGGATCATTTAGATTGTATAATTCATGCTATTGGTGGAATTGAAGATCATATTCATTTTGTGGTATCTATCCCTCCTAAATTGTCTATTGCTGAATTTGTCAAAACTTTAAAAGGTAGTAGTGCCTATCATTATAATCATTCTTTAGATAATGTAAAACAACAATTTGCTTGGCAAGAGGGATATGGGGTATTTTCTTTAGGAGGTAAACAATTACAAGAAGCTATTGATTATGTACATAATCAAAAAATACATCATTTACATGGAACAACAATTGCATTACTAGAACAAGAAACAGATTTAGAAAAACCACCTCAATTCCCAACAAAATCAGAAAATAAACTTCCCAAAATATCACAAAAACCCATTAAACCAAATTAAAACCATCAAACTTAGTCGGTTTTAACCGACTTTAGCTATTAGACAGGGAATTTATTCCCTGGCATTATTGGCATTATTGGTATTTGTGACTGGAAGCATAACTTTGCCGCTACTGGAACCATAACTTTGCCGCGCCATCTGCTATAACCCCTGTTTTTAGGTTAGGCGATCGTACACCATTTTATCTGACTGGAAGTATAACTTTGCCGAAAGACAAAATTGGAAGCATAAGTTTTCCATAAGTCAGAAATGGTTTCTAAACATGATTCACTTGATATAACAACAAAGTTCTTACTTAATGCGTCTTGTTCGCTTAAATTTATTACTATCTATTTAATTGGATTTTTCTACCATAAGCTAAACACGACAGATGACAGGCATATAAGAGACTGCCAATTGGTGGCGAATGTTTATACTAGATTTAAATCTATGAACCAAGAAAACATGACTAAATTACACCATTCAATATTTAAATTGAGACAACAACTTCTCTGTGCTTCACTTTCCCTAGCTACCATTGAAAACAAGGATACTGAAGAGGAGATTATGATTCCACCAATAGTAACATCGTTAGCAAAACGTGGGCTGGCATTACATGAGAAGTTCGGTGGTGGTAGAAATATAGCGGTAGCAAAGGCGCTTATAGGTGAAAAACCTATGACTCTTGAAGAGATTGATAAAATAGTAGATTTTTTTGAAACCAATGAACCAGATTATAATGATACCAGTGGGAGAAACTCTGAAAATCCATCTGTAGCCTGGATATGCTGGTGTCTCATGGGAGGTGATGGTAAATGGGCAATGGACATGAAAAAGCGAATTGATGAGAAAGAAAATATTAACAAGTTTCGCTTTGTAGTTCAGCCAGAACAGCCACGTCCAAAAACGTACCAACCTTCACAAAATTACCAGTCATATTAGGTAAAAAATTTGAAGCATTAGTCAAAATTTTTACATTACCTTAATTGGCTAACGCTAAACAGCATACTAGACTATTACAATTGAATAGTAGTTTAAGGAAACTACGTGATGCGATCGCCATAATTTGCCTTTACTTTCCAAGTGTCCCAAATGTGGTGCGCGGTTTAAGATTCCGGCATTATGGGAATATGGAATGTGCGATCGCTGTAGATTGCCATTTGGGGAGATGGTATTTTATCAAAAGCTAGTCATATCAGCTAATTGAAGATAGGTAACTCAGCTTTCATTAACAGAAAATGCGTAGTTACCATCTGGAAATCGGATAACTGGAACCCAGAAAGGTACTCCATGCCAACCACCTAGAGGATTAACGTCACCTTTTAATCGAGTCATCAATAATGCTGGATATTTGGGATCAACTCCATAAGGTATTCTTCCAGCATTACCCGGTACAACACTGCCAAGTAGAGTATAGTTTCTAGTCTTGCTTTTCTTCATCTCAGAATTTAAATTGACAATTACTAATGAACCAGTGTTTTGGTATTTTTCCTGATTTTCTAGAGCAGTAATGGCTTGCCTGATCAAATCATCTTTCCATGCACCACTTGCGTCAGGTGTGCCGTACTGAAAATCGAGAATCTCCAAAAGATCATCAATTGTTACTGTATATGAATGCTTTAGATATGGATATTTGGCTATAAGCAAATTATCAAGTTCTTGCGTTTGATTACCCAAAATATTAGGGTCAGATATTGGTAATAATGGAGAATACTGTTTTCCTCCTTGGTAAGTTACTAAATTTACAGTATTCTCATTTAAGACATTACGGCGAGTTGCTTTAATGCCTCTTGACATTAAAGGAATAACTTGAATGGGTAAGTGAGTTGATATGCACTGTTCTCTAACTAAATTATCACTCTCATGAATGTCAACAAATCTTTGAGCTAAATGAATTGGTAAGTAAATACGAATAGCTGGTAATTCATTACTACGATATCCATACATTCTAGCGTGTTGTAAAACTGTATCCATCTGCGGTTGTTGAGAATCCCGTCCGTAATAAGTAACAAGCAGATTCTTAACAGTGACACCACGACCTAGTTTTGTACCACCTATATAAAGGGTATGTCTTCGTGTTAGAGGTCCAATTCCGTTGCCAGTATCAGAGTTAATTTCTATAACTTCTGTAGAGGTAATTAGTCTTGCAGTTTCTAACAAAACATCATGAAATGATTGAACATTTACAAAAGTTTGTTGTAAATCATCGTAAGCAGTTTGTAACTGCACTCTAAAATCATTAGACAAACCTATAATTGGGTTATTAGGATTTTGTCTAAGCTCATTCGTCAATTCATCTTTAAAGTTACCCACTAATTGTGCTGCTAAATGATGATCTTCCTGTCTAAAGCTAGTATGGAGAAGATATGTATATTTTTTATTTTTAGAACTTCCCTGTAATCTCAATATTGCTGCTCCTAAAAAAAATAGCAACATTGACTGTATAACAGTATCAGGAATACTCTTACTCGTTCTCAATATATTAAGATCAATATCAGGCACTTCACGAATATGATCAGAATTACCAAAATCATTGTTATCAAAAAAGTAGTTTCCACCAACGTAACCTGTACCTGGTTTCGTAACAACAACAAAATCTGGTCTGAAAGCACTTTGACTATCTTGTAATAGTAGAGATTGAGGAGTAGCAGTAGTTTGCAGATAAGTATGAGAATTAAGATAATTTCTTAAATCAACAATTGCTCGATTTACTGCACTTGTAGGTTTATTTTGATTATTAATATTAGTGTCTAAACTAGCTTGATCTGCCTCATCATCAATAATAATAACTGGTTCATTTTGCCAATTAGATAGCTGAACGATATTTAAAACATCTCGTAATTTACGCGGATTTTTAGAAATAACCAAAGCTAGTGGTAAACTGGGAGTAGCTATTGAATTTTGTTTGATTTCTGTCTTACCAAAAACTATAAAACTATCTAAAGCTCCTTTGATTCTTTTAAGCGTTTGTTCATAGATATCATTTAAATCAGATGTCATCACTACAAAATTATTGAACCCATTATCTGCGGCTAAAGCCATAGTTGTCAGAATAACGGAAGTTTTTCCACTTTGTACGTGACCATAAATTAATCCCTTCACAGATCCATGTTCTGTAGGCTCTTGACACCGTTCTATTACCTCAGTTGCAGTTTCGAGAATTGTATCAAAATCAGCATAAGAAATATTTTCTTCATCATATAAATATTCTTTGAGAGGTCTAATATTATCTCCTTGCCGGTTGTTTATCTGTGCCATAGTTTATTACCTCATCAATTTATTAGAGTTAGAATTTTAAGAAATGAAAGCTAAAGTTTAAGTATGTGTTTAGCTATTGCTAGTGTTAAAAGAAAACTCACAGTATTAGCTAATTGCTGTTGTTTGTGCATTAAGCCTGTATTTTTAGAATCATCTGTAGAGCCACAGAACGTAAACCAGTCAGGAAGAGACTGTAGACGAGCAGCTTCTCGCAGAGATAATCCTCTATTTTGGTCTGGATGAATTATCATGCTTTTACGGTAATTACCAATTGTGATTGAAGGTTCATCCCACCTTAAACGTCTGTAGATATTACTGTGGGTATTCTCTATATCAGAATAGTTAGTCATTAGATGTCGAATATTCTGCCAGTTTCCACCAGCCGGAATATGTCTATACCTATCAATCACATAATCTTTTTGTTTTGAAACAATGTGACCTTCAATAATATCTGGAGTTGCCATTTGGCGCATTTGTTGCAAAAACGGATTTGTTGTTAATTCTTCATAAATCGGTTCATTATATTCTTGAATAACTCGGCTTTCACCATTATCAACCATAGGTAGATCAGCAATTGCATCTTGGAGTGTTACATAGTTATTTCCCCCTTTTGCTCCATGTGTAGGTAACGGAAATGCGCCCCATTCGCCAAAATGATCGACTGTATAACCTAAATCTTTATGCAATGCTAATAAAAAAAATCTATTACGGTGTTGTGGGACTCCATACCAAGCTGCATCTAAAATTGCTGGAAAAAGGACATAACCAGCATCTGTAAACTTCTTTTCAATATAGTCAATTACCGTTAAATTACGTGGATTTTTGCTTTTCTTAGAACGAGGTGTCCATAAAATACCTTGGACATTTTCCAAAAGAATTGCTTTCGGTGCTAGTTCCAAAGAACATTGAATAAAGTATTCAACCAGTTGATTATAAGTATTCTTGGCATTCCAATTACTTCTATTTGATTGTGAAAACCCTTGACATGGCGTTCCACCAATTACAATATCTACACCATCTGCCTTTTTGACAGCTTCATGTACAAGCTGGCAATCCTGTTTTTTAGTTAAATCTATAGGAGTAAAATCAGAAGGAATAGAGTCTTCAATGCAATTATTTGAGTTATTAGAAAAGTATTTATAATTAGTTTCAAGGCTTTTTAAATATATTGGGTTAATTTCAGCAGAATTAATAATTCTAAATCCTTTTTTTTGCTCACCAGCCATCAGAAATCCAACACCCATTCCACCTGCTCCAGCAAAAAGCTCTACGACACGCAGATCATTTCTTGATGCTGTAAGCGCGCCATGTAAAGAAGTAGTTTCAGACACAACAGATGAAGCACTATTAAGCTCCTCATCTTGTTCTTTAGACAATTTGATATTTGCTCTGTAACGAACCCTTGAACCCGGATTACAAGCTGTCTTTATCATAGAATGTGTTTTGTTAAAAATTCAATTAGTAAGATGTTTGCTACCTGGGGTAAATATCTATGTAAAAATTGAAATTAATGTCAGGATTATAGCATCAATACTTATTTAGCATAATTTTCCACTATTTTTCACTTATTTAGCATTATTTTTCAGATTATCCCTTAATTGTTGATGCACGTGATCGCCCCAAAAAGGAATCACCGTTTGTCCCTGACAAAGTGCCTCTAATGCCGCTTGCTGGTAAAACTCCGCCAGTTACAATTTCAAACCCTGCTACATTGTGCCTTTAGCGGTAAAATCACATTCTCAGACTGTAATGATACACCTGTATCTGCATTATCCACAGAAATTGACCCACAACAGCTAAAACCAAAATCTACAAGTGAAGTTGCTGAAAACTCACCTACTTAAGCCAGCAAACAACAAACAAACGCACTGCAACTAACCTTTCCTGGGTTATAATAAATACTGCCTCTAAGATGACAAAAAATCTTATTTTGCAAAAATAACTTTTGCTAAAATAAGATTTAAAATTTTCTATCTTATTTCACGTTAATAAAATAAGAGTCTTATCATCCGGTTATATTATGCGAAGTGGTTGTTATGTAAAACAAGTGGAAGGCTATAGTGCATTTATACCTTCTCCATTACCTCCAGATCCACCTATAAAGATGGATGATCCAGAGCTTATACGTCTACTGTCAGATGCTGACCGCGCTTTAGGCAGACTAGACGGCTCTACCTCTATTCTGCCCAATCCTGATTTATTTGTAGCAATGTATGTTCGTCAGGAAGCTGTTCTGAGTTCACAGATAGAAGGCACTCAAAGTACACTAGAAGATGTACTTCAGTTTGAAATTGATGTTAAAGGCCAAGAAATTCCTAAAGACGTAGAGGAAGTGGTTAACTATATCCGAGCAATGAATTATGGCTTGGAACGTCTTCATGAATTTCCACTTTGTTTGCGCTTAATTCGAGAAATTCACGCCAAATTAGTTGATGGAGTACGGGGAGGTGATCGCACTCCAGGTGAGTTTCGTACCAGTCAAAACTGGATTGGTTCAACTGGTTGTAACCTAGCTACTGCTTCTTTCGTACCACCCCCTATTACAGAGATGAAGGAAGCTTTAAACAACCTAGAAAAATTTGTACATGATACAACATCTTATCCTGTACTCATCCATTGTGGGTTAGCTCATGCTCAGTTTGAGACTATTCACCCCTTTTTAGATGGTAATGGACGTATTGGACGTTTGCTCATTACTTTCTTACTTTGTGAAAGAGGAATTTTAAATCGTCCTCTTTTATATATTAGTCATTACCTAAAAGCTCATAGGATTGAATATTATGATCGGCTCATGGCTATTCGCATGGATGGAGATTGGGAAGGTTGGTTAAAATTTTTTCTTAGAGGTATTTTTGAGGTTAGTCAGTCAGCAACTGCAACCGCTCGCTCTATTCTCGATCTACGTGAAGAACATCGTGAAATTATTGGTCAAAAATTTTCTAGCAGTAATTACGGCTTACGTTTGTTAGATTTTCTGTTTCAGCAACCCATTGTGACTGTCAGACTTGTGGAGGAGCATCTTCAATGTGCTTACGTGACAGCGAGTAAGACCGTAGAGCAGTTTGTGGAACTTGGCGTTCTTAGAGAAATTACTGGCTGGCAACGCAATCGTTTATATCGTTATGAACCTTACCTAGCTCTTTTTCAACCACTTAAAATCAGCACATCATCGTCGAGCGATATTTAACACTAAGGGTTTTAGCGGATAAACTTATTACTTATGGTCGTTTTTTGCGACTAATGTTATAAGCAGCGCCAAAAAAGGTAATGGACAGATACACTCTTTCAACCCAATATATAAACGACGTACTCAGTAAACAACCTTTGGAGCCGCTAGAATATTGCCAACGTTGGGTGGAAATACCCCCAGAGGAACGAGGTTATCGCAAAGCCTGTATTGCAGCCCTAGCAGAAGCCACAGCCTTAAGTCCGCGTACCATTAACGATTGGGGAGCAAACTTTGAAAGACGGCCAGATCATGTTCTCCATGTTCTGAAAATGGCGGATATGCTCAACCAGATCCGGAAAATCGTCTTACCCCCTGATTATCCACAAAAATAATTTAGTCGTAAATCACGAGTAAAAGACTGGTATTTTCGGTAGAAATTTCTTAATCTAGAAACTATCGTATCAGACTGCTGCTTGAGTCCCAGATTGCTTGTGAGACTTTCCCCCAATCCAGAAGAGCAGAGGATTGACACCATCCGTCAACTGCCCTTGGAACCAATAGAGTATTGTCAAAGGTGGGTAGATATTGACCCCTCAAGGGGTTATCGCAAAGCTTGTATTAATGCTCTAGCCAAAGCTACAGGGTTAAGTCCGCACACAATCAAAGACTGGGGAACAAACTTTGATAAAAGACCTCATTATGTTCCCTTCCTATTGCGGCAGGCCGATTTACTTAATCAATTTAAACAACTCGTTATTACTCAACAAATAATACTACCGCCCAACTTTCCTACTAATTGATCGTGAGTTACGAGTAACTCATCCTAAAACCTCTTGCTTTGGCAGTAAGAGGAGGATTATTGTGACATAAATCTGTATTAAATCGCCGATAAACAACATTCTTTTAGCTCACAATTGCTTGCACTTAGCTATATCTATTTAAATTTCTGTCCTTGCAGCGTATACACAAATGATTATCACCTCAGAGCCGCCAATGCACTCTATCAGCACCTTTGATATTACCAAATATCCTTTATTCGACTTATTAAAAGATGTAAAAACTGGACGCATCCAACTGCCAGATTTTCAGAGAGATTGGGTTTGGGATGATGCTCGTGTGCGTCGTCTTCTCGCCAGTATTTCCCTAGCTTACCCCATTGGAGCAGTGATGATGCTGCAACAAAGTAACCAGCAAGGACAATTTAAACCCCGGCTTATCAACAGCGTTAAAACACCACAAAATCATAGTCCCAATCTCTTGATTCTCGATGGACAGCAACGCCTAACTACCTTGTTCATGGTGCTACTTTCAGAGCAACCTGTGATTATTAAAGATCAAAAAAGCCAAAAGTTGATTAAAAAATGGTACTACCTCGATATTGCCAAATGCCTAGATCATAACAGCGAGCGACGCAGTGCCATTCTCGCCTTCTCAGAATCAAAACAACTGAGAGGTTTTGGCAGTGAAATCATTGATTGTTCCACCCCAGAAAAAGAATATGAAGCTGGACTTTTCCCCTTATCAAAAATCTTCTTTTTCTCAGAATGGCGAAGTAAATATTCTAAATATTGGCAATACGATCCTCAAAAACTAGAACTAATAGACACTTTAGAACTGGAAGTCCTCAAAAAATTTGAGCATTATCAAATTCCAGTTATCCAACTGCGGGATTCATTACCAAAAGAAGCCGTTTGTCAAGTCTTTGAAGATACCAACACCTCCGGCTGTGATCTCAACTTCTTCGATTTAATGAGTTCCAGCTACTGCGCTAACGACTTCAGCCTGCGAGATGATTGGAAATTACGGGAAGCTCAATTTCAGCAATTTAAAGTCCTGCGCTTAGTTCGTAACACCGACTTTTTGCAAACGGTAGCTTTATTAGCTGGCTACGCACGGAGAATGGAAGCTATCAAGAAAGGCAGCAATTTAGAAAAATTACCTGCTGTTTCCTGTGGCCGCTCAGATGTTTTAAAAATTTCCATCACAGAATATTCTCATTGGGCGAATAAAGTCACCGCAGGCTTTGAAGAAGCCGCTAGATTCTTGCATGGACAGAAAATCTTTGATGCCACAGATTTAGGTTATCCCATTCAAATAGTTGCCTTAGCCGCAATTTTAACTGTATTAGGCGAAAAATCCCGGTCTGTAAAATCTCGCTCCATGCTAGAACGTTGGTTTTGGTGCGGAATGTTTGGAGAGATGTACACAGGTTGGCATGAAACTCGCACAGGAAAAGATTTAGTAGAAATACCTTTGTGGCTAAAACATGGAGATTCGCTCCCTTCCACAATTCGGGAAGCTAATTTTACTCATGAACGTTTGCTAACTGTAAGAAAGCGTTACGGTGCTGTTTATCAAGGTTTATCAGCACTCCTGCGACTTTCTGGCGCAATTGATTGGATTACCGGCGAAGAAATCAATGACGTGCTTTATTTCGAGGAAAAGATAGATTCTCATCATATCTTCCCAGTCGCCTGGTGCAGAAAGCAAGGTATAGACCCCAAAAAATATAACTGCTTAGTGAATCGCACTCCCTTGAGTGCTAAAACTAACAAAAAAATTGGCAGTAAAGCTCCTTCTGTTTACCTGAAAGAACTCGAAATATCTGGTATTTCACCGCGTAGATTGGATGAAATTTTACGCTCTCATGTCATAGATCCAGAAACTTTACGGAAGGATGACTTTGAAGGATTCTTCCAAGCGCGAACAAAAGCATTATTAACCTTAATTAGTCAGGCGATGGGTAAATGTTTAGAAACAGAATTTTTTGAAGATTTGGGTAGTAAATATTACAACTGCCGTACAAAACAATTGCTTCCAGAAACTCTGCTGAGAAATTAGGTGTAGTGCTTTGCTTTCTCTTTCTATTCCATTGATTAGTTTATCTAATACTTTAAATTGCAATTTCGCAATATGTTATCGAATCATAACCTGAATTGTCTAAGAAGCATATCCTTTATAGACAATTACTGTGAAATTCTCTGTAATAAAAGTCTTGATGCTAATAATTTTTATGCTTTGAAAATAAAAACGTATTACAAAAGCAAGTCTTGTAATACAAAGCAAATCTTATTCAATAAGGGTGATTTCAATGCTTATACTTCAATGTAATATCAATCATCAGATTTTTTTAATTGGCAATTTAATTAATTTTATCATGATAAAATTTAATTATTAAATTACAAAAGATTCATTCAAACAAAAAACATAGTTTTCTTCTTAATTAACCTATTTCGTTCACATCTCGCATTAAGATTGCAGGTGATATTTTACCCTGATTATTACCTATCTACCTTAAAATAGTAAATATTGATTGATGTAAAATTACGACTAAAATCTCTAAATAAACTAATAAGGTTAGCCATGTTAAACCCAGATGATTTTAGATTATTGTGTCGTCGTCTCGATCTTTCCGAGACAGCCATAAACGTTATAGAAAAAATTAGAGAATCTCAACCATCACGTCTAGTAGGTGGTGGTAAACAGAATGTTTCAGGTCGTTACCCTAGTAAAAAAATGGGCGTAACCATTCAGTTTGAGTCTCATAAAGTAGAACTTCCTTTTATCTATCAAATGGAATATGACGATGAGGTTTTAGAGTTCTATGATCAACCACCGCCAATCAAGATTAATTATCAGTCAGAAAAAGGGAGAAATTTAGGCTTTTTTCAGACACCAGACTTTTTTGTTATTAAACGTGACTCAGTTGGGTGGGTAGAATGTAAAAACGAAGATAAACTAAAAAAGCTTGCAGAAAAAAGTCCAAATCGTTACGTCTTGAGTGAAGATAATCAATGGCATACACCACCAGGAGAAAGCTATGCTGAAGAATTTGGATTTTTCTTTAATCTGTGGTCGGACGCTGAAATCAATTGGGTTTTACAACGAAATCTTTATTTTTTAGAAGACTATTATCGTCCTGATTGTCCTGACGTAGAAGAATCTGTAAAACTTACTATATTATCAGTTATATCGGCACAACCAGGAATTACATTAGCTGCCTTGCTTCAACTTGCTCAGGGAACTAATTTTAATGATATCTACTTATTAATTGCCACTGAGCAAATATATGTCGATTTAACAAATGCTCCTTTAGTTGAACCAGAGCGTTGCTTTGTTTTTCGTGATCAACAAATGGCTGAGGCTTACAGTTCAATAGTTATTTCTCAAGCAACAGCTAATATCATCAAGTCCCCAATTATTGATCTTATCTCTGGCACATCAGTCATTTATGATGGCAATATTTTGACGATTGTTTTTGTAGGAGAGACATCCATCTTACTTCATACCAAAAAACAGGAAGCTATGGAATTAACATTAATAGCTTTCGGAAATTTGGTTTGTCAAGGTAAGATAACAAATTTTGAACATCAAGAAAAAAGTGGTATCAGTTATGAAGTTAGAGAAATGTTACTCAATGCTAGTGAGCAGGATTTACAAAATGCGAATTACCGCTACAGATTAATTGAACCCTTGCTCAAAGGTGAATCTGTTGAAGAAACTACTGTATCTGAACGTACTCTTCGAGATTGGAAAGCCAAATATATACAAGCTCAAACTGAATATGGATATGGTTTTATCGGGCTTCTGTCTTTTGAAAACATTAAGGGCAATCGAGATCGGAAACTACCCGAAGAAACCATCGAACTAATGCAAAAGTTTATTGAGGAAGAGTATGAAACTCATAAACAAAAACCGAAATTAGCGGTTTATGGCGCTTTTATTAATGAATTATCTGCTCGTGGCATTCCTGAAGCTTTAATTCCTAGCTATAAAACATTCATTAGAGAAATTAAGCTACGTTCAGGTTACAACCAAACAGTAAAACGCTCTGGTCGTCGTTCTGCCTACTCGCAAGAATCTTGGTACTGGGAGTTAGAATTAACAACACCTCGTCACGGCGATCGCCCATTTGAAATTGCCCACATTGATCATACACAAGTAGATATTGAGTTACGGTGTTCTAGAACGGGAAAGGGGTTGGGCAGACCTTGGGTAACGTTTATGGTTGATGCCCATAGCAGAAGAATCCTTGCTACTTACATAACTTTTGATTCTCCCTCTTACCGTTCTTGCATGATGGTATTAAGGGTGTGTGTACAACGTCATGGATATTTACCCCAAACAATTGTTGTTGATAACGGGGCAGAGTTTCACAGCACTTACTTTCAAACTTTAATCGCAATATTTCAGTCTACCCTCAAGTATCGTCCTCCATCCAAAGCTCGTTTTAATGCAGTTGGTGAAAGATTATTTGGCACTGCCACAACTCAGTTAGTCTACAGCTTGGCAGGTAATACACAGATAACAAAGAAAGTCAGATTGATGACTAAATCAGTCAATCCCAAAAATCTCGCAATCTGGACTCTTGATCTTTTCTACTATTACCTATGTGAATGGGCTTATGAAACCTACGATACGACGGAACATCCAGCACTAGGACAACAGCCGCGAACAGCTTTTGCAATGGGCATGACAAACTTTGGCAGTCGCCCCCATAAAATGGTTGCCTACGACGAGAACTTTAAACTATTAACATTACCAACCACAAAAAAAGGGCAAGTCAAAGTAGATGGCAGTTACGGCTTGCAAATTAATAATATTCGCTATTGGTCTAACACCTTTCGTGATCCAGAAATTCAAAAGACATACGTAAATGTGAGATACGACCCATTTGATGCGAGTGTTGCCTATGCCTACGTACGTGGACAATGGGTTGAATGTATTAGCGAACACTATTCTATTCTTAAAGGTCGCTCAGAAAAAGAGGTCGAACTAGCTACTACTGAGTTACGCAAAAGTAAACAAAATCATGCACAGCAGTTAAAAGTAAGAGCCAAACACCTAGCGACTTTTCTTTCATCTGTGCAAGCTGAGGAAGTTGTATTAGAACAGCGTCTGCGTGATTCTCAGATGAAAAATGTATTTCGCGTCATTGATGGCGAGCAACCGAATCGCCTTCCTTATACCCAACCTGAACAAAGCCATATTGTTGATGCTGATAGTCGGGATTCTAACGACTCCAGAAAGCCCAAAGAGCCAATAGAGTCACAAGATGCCAAAGATTGGGAGCCTCCAGTAGCAAACAACAAAGTAGTCGGTGTAAATAAGTTTCAGATTTATTCAGAGTATTAATTATGTCTAATTCGAGTGGTTTTCCGCGATCGCTCCTTGAGAAAACCAAGGAGGATAAGCTTGGCTATTTTATTTCTTACCGATTGGCTCATCCAAAGCTGATAGAAGCTACTGAGGCAGTTATGCGTAATATTGAAGAACCTGCAAGTGCATCATTCATTTTTGTTTATGGTCCAAGCGGTATAGGTAAAACAACAATGCGACTGCGAGTTGAGCAAAAACTGATACAGCAGGCATTACCTGAACTAGAAATAGATAAATGTCAAATCCCAGTTGTTGGTATTGAAGCTGTTGGCACAGAGTCTGCCCAATTCAACTGGAAAGATTATTTCACCCGTTCTTTGATTGCTTTAGAAGAACCACTAATTCAGTATAAAACTGATTATGGCTCTAGAGGCATTCATCGCAATCCACAAGGGGAACTTGTGATTGAACCTAGAGTAACTGCTCCAGAACTACGTCGAGCCTTGGAAAATGCTTTAAAATACCGTCGTCCAAAAGCCTTTCTTATTGATGAAGCCCAGCATATGCAAAAAATGGCTAGTGGTCGTCGGCTTCAAGACAATATGGACTGTTTAAAGTCCCTTGCCAATTTAACAGGAGTCATGCACGTACTATTTGGTACTTATGAACTGTTAACATTTCGGAATTTAAGCGCCCAATTAAGTCGGCGGACTATTGACATCCATTTTCCGCGATACAAGGCTGAATCTAGCGAGGATATTGAAGTTTTTATGAATGTACTGTGGACTTTCCAGCAACATCTACCAGTGCAAGAAGAGCCAGACTTATTAACACATTGGGAATACTGCTATGCCGGTAGCCTTGGTTGTATAGGAATTCTCAAAGATTGGCTCACCCGTTCCCTGAAAGACACATTAGACGACGGATCTGAAACATTAACTTTAAAACATCTGCAACGACGAGCTTGGTCTGTCGCCCAACTTCAAACAATGTTGAAAGAAATTCAAGAAGGCGAACAGCAACTCACAGAAGGTGCAGACAAATATAAACAACTCTGTCTGGCTCTTGGACTAGATGGAGAAGTATCTAATCAGTTGGAAAATCCTTTGTCAACTAACGTAAAGCCGATTGCAGAGGTAATTCCAAAATCACAGGGAAGAAAAAAGAACGTGGGTAAACGTAATCCTAAGCGAGATCAAATTGGGGAGACAAAACAAAATGCTAGTTAATAAGCTTGAAGCATACGAATCTTGGAATATAGAAAAACCAAATATTCGATCACACAGTCGGTTGTATGCACTCGAACCAGTTGGTGTTGGCACGCCTTATGTAGAAAGCTTAACAAGCTATATTGCTCGGTTAGCTGAAACTCATTCTGTACCTACAGGTATGTTGGTTCTGCACGAATTAGCACCATTTCTTAAAGAAGGATACACATTTCAAAGTAAAGATGGGGGCATAGATCAAATTTTCGCTAATCAGACAAAAGCTCTAAACGGAATGGGAACATGGGTTATAAAACTGATTCCAGCCCTTGAATCATTAACTTTACGTAATGATTTAAAATCTCTGACAATGCTAAATTGGGCTGAAATAATTCCTCAAAGAAACTTACTCCATTCTGTAAGGGCATGGTGTCCAATCTGCTATGAAAATTGGCATAAAAATGAACAAATTATATATGAACCACTTCTTTGGTCACTTAATGAAATAAAGGTTTGTATACATCATAATCAGCACCTCTGTACTAAGTGTCCACATTGTCAGAAAGAAAATAGATTATTAGCTTGGGACTCAAGACCTGGTTACTGTTCAAAATGTAGAAAGTGGCTTGGTATCAGTCAAGAGAATATATCATCAGAACCTGTACAACTGACAGAAACTGAAATCGAGTGGCAAAATTGGGTTACAAAAAATCTGGGAGATTTAATTGCTTCTGCACTAAATTTATCTTCACCACCCAAGGAAAAAATTCATGAAACTCTTTCTGCTTGCGTCAATATAATTGCAAGTGGCAATGTAGCTGCATTTGCTAAACAGATTGGCAGAGGTCGTACTCAAACTCATAGATGGTGTATTGGAAAATCTCTACCAACAATAGATACTCTTTTAGATATCTGTTTTCAACTGCAAATATCATTACTAGATTTCCTAACTAAGGAAGTGTCTATCACAGATTTTGACAACCTTCACATACCAAAACTGGAAGAACCAATTAGGACAGTCAGAAGTAGTTACAAAATCGTTAACACACCGACAGAAGTGTTACAGACATTAAAAACTGCATTGACCGAAAATCCTCCACCATCTCTTACAGAAATTGTTAAAAGGCTTGGATACCAAAAAACTTCTGTTTTGTACTATCATTCCTCAGATTTATCTAAAGCCATAGCTACTCGATATGCTGAGTACCAAAAATCTGAAAAGGTAGATAAACTAAAGCTTATTTTGGAAGAAATACTTGCCAATCAAGAGTATCCACCACCTTCGATGCAGGAAGTTGCTGAACGTTTTGGCACCAATTTTCATAATCTTAAAAAACATTGTCCTGAGCTATGCTGTAAAATTTCATCAAGATATGCCACCTATTGCAAAGACGAATCTAAAAAGCGGATAGGAATACTCAGGCAAGAAATTCGACAAGTTGCTCTAAAACTGAATGCTGAAGGAATAAAACCAACTAATAGCCGGATTTCAGAATCTTTAAAGACACCAGTAGCGATTCTCCAAAAGGAGGCTATTACAATAGCTAAGGAAATTAGACATGAATTAGGTTGGGAAGAATAAAATGCTTCTCAATTACAAAGAAATGCTTCATAAACAATTTACTCAACATGAAAAAATTTAGGAGTGAATATGCGAATTACATACAATTCATGGGATTTATAAAAGCTTTGTATACCTAAGCGTAGTCATCTATATCAACTGAAACCTGTTGGAATTGGAACGCCTTACATAGAAAGTTTGACAGGCTATATTGCTCGCCTTTCTGAATCTCACAATGTACTTCCTAGCGTGTTGATTGTCAGAGAAATTGCTTCACTTGCTAAGACAAAATTTATCAAAAATATTACTAGCAGGGAATTACGTGCCTTTTTCGAGCGTGCAACAGCTTTGAATGGTACAGGAGATATGGCGCAAGATTTAGTTCAAGCACTTCAATTGCTGACATCAAGAAATGACTTACACTTTTTAACCTTTTTGTTCTGGACGGAAATCATTCCCTCTAGAAGTTTATTTCGTACTAACAAAGCTTGGTGTCCTATTTGTTATGAAGAGTGGCGTTTATGTAAACGGATAATTTATGAACCACTGTTGTGGACAATCAATTCAGTTCAGATATGTTCTCAACATCAAAGATATTTATGTCATCTATGTCCTCAGTGCAATCAAGAATTACCACTGCTGACTTGGCGATCGCGCCCAGGTTATTGTTCACATTGTGGTACTTGGCTAGGTATAACTCTACCTGCACAACAATCCTCTCCTGTTATGGATATCCCAATTTTATCTACAGAAGATTTACGCTGGCACAATTGGGCAATAGAATCCATTGGAGGATTAATTTCTTCTGTCCACTCTTTTACATCTCCACCAACAAAAGAAAATATTGCTAAATCTTTCAGCTTAGTTATAGATATGGTAACTCATGGTAATGCAGCCGAATTTGCGCGCTTAATGGGAATACCAAAGAATACTTTATGGATGTGGCAGACAAAAAAAGCCTTACCACTGCTAGATATATTACTAAAAATCTGTTATCGCCTTGAAATCTCTCTACTGGATTTTCTAAATGTAGAACAACTTTGTACTAAATCTTTGATAAAAACATCACATAGACATTTAAAACCTTCACGCACACCCAGAATATCTCCAAAATCATTCGATCCGAATCAAGTAAGAGACTTTTTACTGACAATCCTAGCAAGTAATGAAGAGCCACCAACGATGAAAGAGGTGGCTATACGTATAGGATATGATAGGAGGACAATTTTCAAGCACTTTCCAGATTTATGCCGCAGCATTTCTACCAAATGTCGTATTTATAATAAAGGCTGCCACAGCAGAAAAATAGAGCAGTCATGTAAGGAAATTCAGGAAATTGTATTCAAGCTGCATCATCAAGGAGAATATCCCACAGAAGCTCGTGTATCTGAACTAATGACAAATCCGGGTTATTTTAGGTATAAACAAGTTCGTGCATTTTTAGATAAAACACGACGTGAAGTTGGACTGTAAAA
Organism: Dolichospermum sp. OTE_75_concoct_329_sub; assembly: GCA_031376645.1. Classification (GTDB taxonomy): domain Bacteria; phylum Cyanobacteriota; class Cyanobacteriia; order Cyanobacteriales; family Nostocaceae; genus Dolichospermum. The sequence goes on from JANMEE010000013.1 coordinate 22,422, forward strand.
TCACGTCTAATCTAAATTGGTGTTAAAACTCAATCTAGCCTATGTTTTTTAGTAGCTAAAAACTGGAAGCATAACTTTGCCGAATTGAATTGGAAGCATAAGCTTGCCGTTCCGGCAAAGTTATGGTTCCAATCACAGAGTCGTTTGTGAGAGGGACAATACAAAATATGGACGGTATTGGACTCGAACCAACGAATAAGCCTAAAACCTTGATTATAGCGTTATTGCTCGCTCACTCAACTGAACCTAGAAAATTAAATGAGTGAAAAATGAGCGAAAATACAGAAATCGGCGGAACTGGTAATTACAGCGATTTTGAGGACTTGCTTAAAACCTTTAAGCTTGTGTCTAAGCGTTTACCGACTGGTATTGGTTTTAAACGTGAAAATCAAAAATCAGGTACTTACCTTAGATTCCAATTTACGCTAGGCGACAAGCGTGTTACACGTGCCAGTGGTTGTGATTTCACAGAGATAGGTTTTGTCCAAGCACTAGATAAAGCC
>JANMEE010000253.1:0-23512 GCA_031376645.1 Dolichospermum sp. OTE_75_concoct_329_sub
TTTCCTCTTTCTTTAACTCCAATTTATTTACAACGTGAAGACCATATTACTGGTTTGATCCGACTACTTTCAATTGGTTTGCGAGTTTTGACTCTTTTAGAGTTTCAGGTTCGTCGCCATCTTGACAAAAATCAAGAAAAATTGGCTGGACTTTATGCTGGTAATCCTCAGCGCAAAACGGCACGTCATACTGGGGTTGCCATTCATCCCAAATATTAATAGCTTCTTGTCCATTACTTGCTTCTTTAATTTCAAATCCTAAAGGTGCATCGCCGCATTACTGACACTAGAAAAAATTTGCAATTGCTGGGCAAAGTGTGTTTGCAGGGCTGGTAAATTTTGGTAATCTAAAATTCCTTGACGGATGAGGGAGGCATTAGTCTGAGTAAGTTGTTCGGGTGCATTGAGATAGCTGTTTAAGTTTTGATCAATGCGATCTGCTTGCAGCAGCGCTTCGCTATCGCCGATTTCTGACATCAAAGATGCTGCTATATCTTTTACGGCTTCCTGTCCACTGCGATAAGATAAATAACCGACCGTACCTACTGCACCCACAATTTGAAATACAAAAGGGACAATTAATAATAATCTCAGAGGAACTTGTTTGCGTTTTTGCTCATTTATATAATTATAATAAAATGTAGATAATCATTAAATACTCATAATTTAGGATTTTATAATTAGTTTTTTGTAAAATTATATTTATCTATTTTCTAATATACTTCTCTCAATAATAGGTAATAGCCCAAATTAGCAACTATTACCCATTACCAAGAATCAAATTAACCTAATAAACCTTGGATTAATCCAGAGTTAACGGTTAAAAAGAAAGCAACTACTGCACCACCAATACCACCAATCAAGAAAGCACTGGCAAAATTGTTCCAGCTTTCCTTAGAATTAAAAGCATCAACGGGGGGGTTCGGTACAGCAACACTAGCAAGAGCCTTATCAGGATTGCTGTTAGCATATAAAGATAGGCAAGCTGTCAAAATTACAACCAAGCCAATACTGCCCAATAAACCAGCCAAGGTAGCGTTGGGGGCATTGCGTAAAGGACCTAATCTATGGAAAGGTCCAAATAGTAAATAACCATGAGCCATACCAACTTCCAAACCGCGTCTAAAAGGATTTAGACCGGGGCGATAAGCTGGCAAATTGTTAATAAACCACTTCACCAAAGGAGCGGAATTGATGGGGGTTTCTAGGTCGCCCTTTTGAGAGTCACGTCCTGCTGCTACTGCCATAATTATTTTCGGTTCCTTGGATCACTAGGTAAGTTTTTGATGAGCTTACTGCTTGAGTCATGTTGTTTGCTCGCTTTTGAATTAGAAAGATGGCATTTTTAATGAAAATTAATTTTGTCATCTTTCTAATTTAGAAAAGTATGAAACTCGCAAATAATGGACAACATGAAGAGTTTCATACATTCGTTAAGATTGCTAATTTGAGTGATATTTTCACCTGGTTAGGTTTGATCACTCAATTAGACAATTTAGCAGCAAAAGCTAAGTAAATTAGCTTTTTTGAACCGCATTTTCAACCTATAGGGGGTGGAAAAGGAGATCGGGGAAGAAGCGATTAAATTCAATCAAAATCCCGGCGGTGATTGTCAACCAGAGGGTAGCTGCAACGGGAGCAGTAGAGATGAATGTAATCAAGTAGTTGGTTTCGTTACCTTTTTCAGCCATGAATTTAGTCTCTAGAATGAGTGAGTGAAAACAAATGAATTAACGTGGCGAAACGGTAATTTCTGAATCCTTCGCTGTTAACTCCCCAGAGAGCAATTCTTTGATTGCTGCTGCTGGCCAAGCAAAACCGGAAGTGATGATAGGTAAAGCAATACCCAAATCAATTTGGATTTCTTTTTGTTCAGCATTTGATCCTTTTTGGATTGCTTGTAGATAAGCACGGCCTACCCAGCCAATCCAACCGGCAATGTAGAGGAAAAGAATACTAGGGATTAAAAAATCACCAGCATGATCAAGACGGCCATCTACAATCAAGTGAGGATAACCTTCAGGTCCACAAAGTGCCTGAGAATAACGTTCAAACCGCTTTTTACCTGATTCAGGGTCAGGGGTGGTGTTACGGGCATTCCGTGCTAGCTCTTGAAAGGCGGGAGAGTCTTTGCAGGGGACAAGGTTTGCGCCTAGTGCTTTCGCTTCAGGAGCAAAATTGAACCAAAGAGTCATCACCAAAAGCAAAGCAAACAATCGTCTCATGGATTTGTTTCCTTTTATTACAAAATGAGAAGTTTCTTGTACAAAACGAAGCGGCTTGTACAATCTTTATTTTAGATAACTAGGAAGTCATCATACTCTTGGCTGGCAATGGAGTAAAGTTTAAGTCAATAAAAATTAAAGCTTCTCAATCAAAAGTTAAGGAACAGGGAACAGGAAGCAGGGAACAGGAAAGATATGGGAGAATATATTGCCTCTTGTTTTTTACCGATTTACCATAATGACAACCGTTTTAGCCATTGAAACCAGTTGTGATGAAACTGCTGTGGCAATTATTAAGAATCGTGAAGTGTGTAGCAGTATTGTTACTTCACAAATATCTGTTCATCAACAATATGGTGGGGTAGTGCCAGAGGTGGCCTCACGTCAGCATTTAGAAACGCTGAATTATGAAATAGATCAAGCTATGGAGTCTAGCAATCTAGACTGGAATCAGATTGATGGGATAGCTGCTACTTGTGCGCCTGGACTTGTGGGGGCGTTGCTAGTAGGGTTGACGGCTGCCAAAACCCTAGCAATTGTCCATAATTTACCTTTCTTGGGAGTGCATCACCTGGAGGGTCATATTTACGCGACTTACTTGAGTGAGCCAAGTTTAAAACCCCCTTTTCTTAGCTTACTTGTTTCCGGCGGTCATACAAGCTTGATTTATGTGAAAGATTATGGTATCTACGAAACCTTGGGAGAAACCCGTGATGATGCGGCGGGTGAGGCTTTTGATAAGGTGGCACGGTTGTTAAAACTGGGTTATCCCGGTGGACCAATAATTGATAAGTTGGCAGAAACAGGTAATCCCCAGGCTTTTGCATTACCGGAAGGAAAAATTTCTTTACCAGGTGGGGGTTATCATCCCTACGATTGTAGTTTTAGCGGATTAAAAACAGCGGTATTACGTTTAGTGCAGCAATTCGAGAAAGAAGGCAAAGAAGTACCAATAGCAGATGTTGTGGCTAGTTTCCAAGATACTGTAGCGCGATCGCTGACCAAAAGAGCGATCGCCTGCGCTCGAAACTACAATTTAGATACCATTACTGTGGGTGGTGGTGTCGCAGCCAATAGTGGACTGAGAAAACATTTACAAGCAGCAGCCACCAAAAACAACATCCGGGTTCTTTTCCCTCCCTTAAAATTTTGCACGGACAACGCCGCCATGATTGGCTGTGCAGCCGCCGAACACCTATCTCTTGGCAGAACTTCCCCACTGACATTAGGAGTCCATTCCCGGCTCTCACTGAACCAAGTTATGCAGTTATATGAAAATTAATTCAGGAGTTACAGAGTCAGGAGTTCAGAAGAAAGAGAAAGAAAGAAGAAAATGCCCAATGCCCAATGCCCAATGCCCAATGACTAATGACCAATGACTAATGACTAATGACCAATGACTAATGACTAATGACCAATGACTAATGACTAATGACCAATGACTAATGACCGAATATTTTTAGCTACGGCTTCTGGTTGCTCCAACATAGCCAGATGCCCGCAATCAGGAATTTCAATCACATTATCGCCAACATATTGGAAAAGCCAATGAAAACTGGCTAAATGGCGGATGTATTTAGGTTCCATCACCTTATCGTCAGCACCCGCTAAAAAATAGACTGGCTGCTTTAGTTTGGATACCAACTGAGGTAAACAGTTAATTTCTTCTTCCGTAGTAGAGTCTAAAAGAGTTCCCAAAGCAGCTTCGGGGTTAGCGACAATAAAATCAATGAGTCGTTGACGCGCCCAATATCGGTCTAAAGGACGCAATACACTAGCTTTAGTAAACAACAAATCAATTAAAGGCATTTGTGAAAGCCAACGGGGACGGACTTGTAAAAATTTCTGTCCAGCGGCGCGAAATTGCTCAAATGCCTCTTTAAGATAAATCCCCCCACCTGCATTAATACATATTACACCTTGAACAGAATCAGGTCTTTGAGCCGCTGTCCACAGAGCAATAGTGCCACCTAAAGAATGACCTATGAGCCAAGCACTAGAAATATTCAGGTGTTGGAGAAGAACAGCCAGATCCTGAGCATAGGCAGATGGAGAATATAGAGAATCCAAGGCAGAACTAACCATACTAGAGTCTGTAGGAGGCAGTTCTATATCCGATGTCACCTGGGACTGTGATTCACCAAATCCTCGTAAATCATAAGATAAACACTGCAAATCTACTGATAGACGAGAAATCACAGGTTGCCAATACACACTACTATTTAGCCAGCTATGGATAAATACTAAAGTATGCGGGCAAGATGTGGGAGCGGTTAGCTCATAAGTATGTGGAACGCCTAAGATTTCTATTGTTGCCATAATTAAATATCGTACCCTCAAAGGTGGGTGCGACTCAATACAACTTAACCAATTCAAAATTCAAAATTAAGGCTAAATTCTATGGGCTAAGTAACCTATGTTTTACTCCTTCCGCAATTCTGTTACCCAGATATTCAGGAATTAGACTTTCATTGGGGCCTAGCAAGTAAAGAATTAGCCTAGTCCGTCCGCGCCAAACCAGTAAATTGGCGTTAACTACCAGTAGGTCTTCTTGCCAGATAGCGTACATCACTTTGTAAAATAATCCTGGTTGATTATCCGCTTCTATTACTAAAGCGGGAAGATGAAAGACAGGATCAACATAGAAATCAGTTTGTACCTGCTCTAAACCAGCATCAAGATTAAATTCTACAGCCAGCATTTCTTCTACCTCAAATCGGCCTCCTAATGCTTCACGAATAGCGCGACAAACGTTTTCGGCAGTTTTTTCAGTGAGTGCTTTACTGCCACGTGATACCAGTAATTTAATAAAAACTAACATCGGTGGTCGAATTTGACCGTATAAACTCAGACCGTGAATAGTTAAACCATAGGCTGCTAAGACACCAAAAATATCACTTAGCAGGAAAGATTGATTCCGATAGGCAAAATGCAGGGCGCTTTTGCTACCCTCTGACTTCATCTCGATAACAGCCCGTTTGGTTTTATACAGACGGTATGCTAGGCGTAGATTTTGAAGTTGAATCTCACTACTAACAAATTGCTCATAGAATTGGGGAAACGCTCGATTAAAGCGTTTAAGAAGTTCTAGAGTTGAAGATTTTAAACCAGAAGCCATTGTTGGGGGTAAGACTTGCTTGTTTTGTGCAAACTGGGTCAGGGGGCAGAGAGAATTTTAAAATAATGTTATCTCCCAAAGTCTACAGCGTATTAGTTAAATTACCTGCTTCCATTGTGTTATTGAAATTGGTATTGATTAGTATAGGACTAATTGAACCTTGTCTGGTTATAAAAGCAGTATTAGCGAAAGTTATCGCCAAAGCCCCAAAGATACTGGAATTTTGGAAAAATTTTGCCTTTGGTTGAGTTTTATGGAGTAGTGTCAGAACAAAATGCTAAAGTTAAAAGTGATTGGGAAGAAACACCTGATAAATAGCTGTGAGTATTGCAAATCGCTAAAACACCTAGAGTATTTCTAGTGGATTAGTCAGCAATGATCATAGTGATGTTAAATGTGAATCAACACTTTTTTAAAAGTGGAAACCAATTTTGGTCATACTACCCGAACTGCGTTGGCATGGGTTTTTGGAAAACTTGGTTTAGCACTCGTGACTCTTTAGCGACAAATAAAGACGCTGCTGTTAACGAGCAGACAGCGGAAGTTGATGGTAATTCTAGTCTCGGTAAGGATCAAATCGTTTTCAGTACAGAAAGAGATATTGACCTTTATGAACTTGAAGCGCTCTGTGATGCAGTTGGCTGGTCACGTCGCCCTCTCAGAAAAGTAAAAAAAGCTATTGAGCATAGTTTCCTCGTGGCCTCTATGTGGCAAGTCCGTGGAAACAAAAAGCGTTTGATTGGTTTTGCCCGTGCTACCTCAGATCATGCTTTTAATGCCACTATTTGGGATGTAGTCGTTCACCCTGATTTTCAAAGTAGAGGGCTAGGTAAGGCATTAATGAAATATGTTCTCAAAAAACTTAGGAATGAAGAAATTAGTAATGTTACTCTTTTTGCTGACCCTCATGTTGTAGATTTCTATAGGACAATGGGCTTTATGTCAGATCCTGAAGGTATAAAAGGAATGTTTTGGTATCCTCAGTAATTAAGGTTACTGGGGTTTGGGGATTAGGGAATTTAGGGAAATATCCTAAATTTTATTTTTTCTGGATTATTGGGTTTGCATTTATTCTTTTTTGTGATATGATAGTCGAGATGAACCAAAAACACACAATTTGATTAATGTGAAACTTGGCTTTGATAGATTTACGGGATGTAGCGCAGCTTGGTAGCGCGCCTGCTTTGGGAGCAGGATGCCGCAGGTTCGAATCCTGTCATCCCGATTTGTGAGTGGTTATATTAGTAATTACAATAATGTTTCAATGTAGATTTATTATAATGATGTTGCTATAGTACAGCAGCCTTATTTATTTTTTAACTGATATTTCCACTGTCTGAATCAGGATTTACAGGATTTGAGGATTTACAGGATTTTTATCCGCAACTCACCACAGTTTTTGCTACTTGGACTATTGATGGCTCTATTCTTGGGTTTATGGGCAGGTGGTGGGCTTGCCTGTATACAGCACTTTTGCCTGCGCTTTGTCCTTTGGCAGAGCGGCATACCCTGGAATCTTGCCCAATTCCTGGACTACTGCGTTGAGCGGCGGTTACTTTTGCGTGTGGGTGGGCGTTATCGCTTCCTGCACCGGGAACTCCTCGACCATTTTGCTCAGTTCCGTCATGTTTAACAGCTAGGTGGCAAATTGGTTTACTCTGTCAAGAATCAAAGTTTGAGAAATATTAAGTTCCGTGACTATAGGGAACACCAAAAAATAAATTACCCAATTTTGTGGAATGGGCATCCTGCCCGTCCTTGATGATTAGCGGGCAAGATGCCCGCACCACAAGAAATTTTTGGGGATTTTATTTCTTGGAAGTCCCATAGTGTCCAGAATACTCATGGATAAACTTCTTTTTTGTGGTCATTTATGGTGATGATTGAGATTCTTTTTCGAGTAAATTTTGTAATTGCTGTTTCAATGTTGGCAAATCATTTTTTACCGTATCCCAAAGAATTTCTAAACTAACACGAAAGTATTCATGAATTACTAGATTTCGCATACTTATAATATCTCGCCAAGGAATTTCAGGATATTTCTGACGAATTAGTTCATCAATATTTGCTGATGCTTCGCCAATTACAAGTAAGTCAAACAGAATTGCTTTAGTCAGGGATATATTATTTTGAACATCTTCAAAAGAAACTTTTATCACCAATTCAGAAATTGCATCAATGCGTTCCAGAATATCTTGCACTCTTAATTGCCAACTCCTAGAAGACATAGATTACCTCTGCTAAAATGCAATCTCGGATGTTTTCTTTCAGCATATTTTTTGTCCCTAAATCAACAGAACAATCAAGAATTTCTTCTAAATATCTTTGTACCTTGGAAAACTGAATTAATCCAAAAGGACGTGAAAACTCAGCCAAACAATCTACATCACTATCAGGACGAGCCTCATTACGAGCAACAGAACCAAATAATTCCAGGGATCTTACTCCTAAGTCTTTTAATTCTTGTTGATGTGTTCTGAGAATTTGTAACACTTCTTCACGATTCATAGTCATTTTTTCTCATTTCTCTGTAAGTTTTGCACTTGGTGCTTTATTCTTTCCAAAAATCGCAATCTAACATGGAATCTATATCATGAGAATATATCCAAGTATCAGGAAATGTAACTTGTGGATAATCTTTGCGAACTCCTTTAAGCGCAATTCTCCAAGCAGCACTAAAAGACTCATCCCAAATAGTTTTTAGACTAGGAGAATCTTCAATTTCTAATTCTAACTGTCGTCTTTGTTCATTAATTGAAGTTTCCCAACCACGATAGTTATCTGGTGAATTAACGTATAATCTTTTTAGTAAATGTTCCAAGAGAACTAAAAGTCGGCTTTTCAGTTCTTTTTTTTGGCTTCTTCCCAAACTTTCAATTTCCTCAATTAAGTTTTCTAAATCCAATTGTGCAAAATCATGTGTTTTCAGTTTAGTAGCAGTATCTATTGTCCAAAGTAAAAAATCACGCTCATAAAGAGAAACTGTCATAATATTCCTCATCTATTTTCTTCGATTTTATCCCATCAAATCTAATAAGTAATAAGCTGCATTAGCAAAACCACTGTGATTACTAGCTGTTATCGTTCGGATACAATACAATCGAGGGTGGGGAAACCTCACCCCTACAGGTTTTGCAATGCAATAAATGTTGGAATATTTTTGTATTTGTAAGTCTCCTACTATCTTTCTAAATCCTGTATTTCCTTGGGAACTCCGGCTGTTAAAACCTCATTTCCATCTGCGGTAACTAATACGTCATCTTCAATGCGAATCCCAATTCCTAGCCAACGGGGGTCAATTTCCGGTTGGTCTTCGGCGGGTTTGGTGTCTGGTACTATATAAAGTCCGGGTTCTATGGTTAGCACTTGTCCTGGTTGTAAAGTTTGTGGTTCTTCTCCATGTTGATAAACTCCTACATCATGAACATCTAAACCTAACCAATGACTGGTACGGTGCATATAAAAGGGTTTATATTTTTCCTCTTCTATTAATTTGTCAATTTCTCCTTTGAGTAAACCCAGTTCTACTAATCCTTCTGTTAATATCCGCACAGCTTTATTATGAGGTGCATGGAAGGAATTACCTGGTTTTACTTCTGCTATTGCCTGTTTTTGTGCTTCTAAAACAAGTTCATATAATATTTTTTGTTCGGGTGTGAATTTACCACTCACGGGAAATGTGCGGGTAATATCAGAGTTGTAATAACCATAAGCGCAACCAGCATCAATCAATAACAGGTCATTTTCTTGCATTTGACAGTTATTTTCAATGTAATGCAATACACAAGCATTTTTACCGGAAGCAACAATAGAAGGATACGCTGGTCCCATTCCCCCCCGAAGACGGAAAATATGTTCTATTTCGGCTTGGATTTCATACTCATAACGTCCTGGTGCGGCAGTTTTCAAAGCATGATTATGAGCTTCTACGGCAATCTCTACAGCTTGACGCATTAAATCTAATTCTGCTTTGCTTTTATGTAACCGCATGGTGCTGAGGACAATACAAGGGTCGGTAATGGATGTTGGTCCTGTACCGCGTTTGGGATAGGTTCGCAGTAAACTTTGGTAATGTTTGAGAATTTTATCGTTAAAATTGCGATCGCGTCCTAAATGATAATAAATACAATTGGCTTTTTCTAAATATTGGGGTAACTTCTCATCTAGCTCCGCAATGGGATAAGCAATATCTGCACCATAAAATTCCTTTGCTTTCTCTATTCCACAACGATAACCACTCCAAACTTCCTTTTCCTGATCTTTGGGTTGGACAAATAATACAAACCGATGTTCTGCGTGATGGGGTGCTAATACTGCTACTGCTTGAGTTTCATTAAAGCCAGTTAAGTAAAAGAAATCACTATCTTGACGGTAAACATATTCGACATCGTTGTGCATTACTGCTGTTGGCGCACTTCTAAAAATCGCTGTACCGCTGCCTATTTTCGCCATTAATTGCTCACGACGTTGCCGATATTCTGTTTGCATAGCTGATTTGTTGATGGTATTGTTTTTTGGCTTTCTTTTATAAATAATTATATAGGAATCATCAATGATATTTGCAAAATTTTAAGTAGTTTAGGGTGGTAATACCTACTGTGGGCGGGTTTTGGTGGGCAATGCCCACCCTACGGATATTAAGATTCCCGACTTCTTGAAGAAGTCGGGAATCTGGGTAAGGACTTTTATCTAAATGAAATTGTCAACAAATCAGGATTTCATCTTTAAATAATGACAGTTATAAACAGAAAATAAAATATTTTTTGATTGCTCAGATATTACTTTTGATTTTAAAAGTTAGTGTTGATGAACATTTTTGAAATGTCTATGAATAATGACATTGAATAAAAATAATTAAGCAAATGTTTGTTGTTTACAGAATCTTCATAAAAATCAAATTAAAAATGGATATTAATTACTAATAAAAGCAAATCATGTTTGAGAATAAATCAGCCTTATCTTTAGATACAAACACTTGGGGACAAGAATCCCTTGCAAAATCACAATCTTTGACAACATCTCTTGACACTCCTATTAGTAAAAGTTCTGCTTCTCAATTACAGGCTGATCCATTATTACCAACAAATCCATTACCTGTATTACCAGTTGGAAGTTCTAACCCCAACCCTAATCCTTATTTAACCAGTGCAGCCCTTGTTCCTGATTTCAATGGTGATGGTAAAACAGATAAACTTTGGGTGAATGCTCAAACTGGTGAAATTTTAGTTCGCTTGATGAACGGAACACAAGTTTTAGAACAGGCTTCTTTAGGTAAATATGACTTAAATACCTGGGACTATAAAACTGCTGATTTTAATGGCGATAATAAGACTGATTTCTTATTACGCAATAAGACAACTGGTGATAATGTAATTGTGCTAATGGATGGCGCAAAAGTTTCTAGTTATCTGACTTTAGATCGAGTTGATCCCGGTTTTACAGCTAATATTGGCGATTTCAATGGCGATCGCAAAACTGATATTTTCTGGAATAATGCAACTACTGGTGAAAATGCTATCTGGCAAATGGATGGAACAAAGGTAGTTAATGCGACTGTTCTAGAAACTACGGCTCCAGGATTGACTGCAAGCATTGTTGATTTTGATGGCAATGGTAAGAGTGATATTTTCTGGCGCAATAGCACCACAGGCGAAAATACCGCTTGGTTTATGGATGGTAGTCAAGCCACCAAGTATAATCTTCAAGCGCAAGATGCTTCCTGGACTTCTACTCTTGGTGATTTCAACGGCGACTTCAAAACTGACGTTCTGTGGCGCAACTCAAAAACAGGTGAGAATAAGATTTGGACAATGAATGGCGTTTTTGTGACTGAGGGTGTTGTCAGCACATTGGGTACAGATTGGAGCGCCAGAATTGGCGATTTCAATGGCGACGGTAAAACTGACATCTTCTGGCACAATGCGGCTACAGGTGCAAATACTGCTTGGTTGATGGATGGTACAGCGGTAAGTTCTGAAGCTTTCTTACCTAGCAATACTCCTGGTTTGACAGCATCTTTAGGTGATTTCAACGGTGATGGTAAGACTGATATTTACTGGCGTGATCAACAAACATCCGCTGATAAAATCTGGACTATGGATGGAACTTTAGCTACAGAGACTCCTGTTGCTGATGCCGATAAGCTGACTCCAGAATGGTATACAGGTTGATTTGGTAATGGGTAATTGGTAATTGGTCTATTATCAATTTATCAAGATTTTCTAAACTTAGATTAAGCGATCGCTATTCATGATTTATCAGAAAGCGATCGCTTTTTTATTGATGTTTTAGAGTTGGGGGACAAAATGTAAATTCTAGATTTTCAATCAACCCTATATACAGCTTCCTTCTTCCTTCCTTCTTCCTTCTTTCTAACTTCTGACTCGGTGACTCGGTGACTCCTTTCAAATCTATGCCTTTTCATTTTTCAAAACTTCTGTAGCTTGGTCAACTGACAATGGACGATAAAAAAGATATCCTTGGATTTCATCACAATTAATTGAGCGTAAAAACTCTAACTCTGCTGGCTGTTCTACACCTTCAGCAATTACTTTTAATCCTAAAGATTGTCCCAAGGTAATGATAGCCTGGATAATGTGAGCAACTTTTGGATCTATGGTTATTTCTTTAATAAAAGAACGATCAATTTTGAGATTATGGAACGGCAACACTTGTAGACGAGAAAGGGAAGAATAACCGGTGCCAAAGTCATCAAGGGATAGAAGTAAACCCATTTGTGCTAAACACTGTAATGCGGTTGTAGTAAAATCTAGATCCGCGATCGCTGTGCTTTCTGTAATCTCTAATTCCAAAAATTCTGGTTGGAGTTGAGTTTCTGCTAAAATATCGGTTAATATTTCTACTAAATTAGGTTGAGAAAATTGCTTAGGAGAAAGATTAATGGCAATTACAATTGGTGGATAGCCTGCATCTTGCCAAGCTTTATTTTGTTTACATGCTTGACGTAACACCCATTCACCAATAGAGATAATTAAGCCACTGTCTTCAGCTAGAGGAATAAAAACATTGGGAGAAACTATCCCCATTTCTGGGTGATACCAACGTAATAAAGCCTCCATGCCTGTAATTTTCCCTGTGACGGTATTAACGCGAGGCTGATAGTGCAGAACAAATTCGTCCTGTTCTAGGGCATGGCGTAAACTTTTTTCTAACTTCAATAGTTCTGGATTTGTTTGACTGAGAGACTGGTTATAAAATTGGTAGTTATTTCTGCCTTCATTTTTGGCATAATATAAAGCCGCATCTGCGTGTTGGATAAGGGTTTCAACATCAGGACTGTGTTCATCAAGTAAGGCTATGCCAATACTAGAACTAATATAAAGTTCATGTCCATAGACATGAAAAGCACTTTCTAAAGTTTGGAGAATATTGTCAGCTATTTGGATAATAGGTTTAATTTCAGTTACTTGTGGGAAGAAAATAGTGAATTCATCACCACCCCAACGAGCTACAACATCTTTTGGTCTGATTGCGTCTAAGAGTCTTTGGGCGACAATTTTCAATAATTCATCTCCGACGGTATGCCCTAAAGTATCATTGATGATTTTAAACCGATCTAGATCCAGGAACATAACTGCAATACTTTCCTCTTTCTCAACTATTTTTTGGATACCTTGGTTGAGTAAATCATTGAATAGTAACCGATTTGGCAATCCAGTTAGTAAGTCGTGCATGGCCTGATAACGGATCTTTTCGTCTACTTGCTGACGTTGACGAGTGCCACTAATACTTGCAGCTATTGTTACTAGACTAGATTCTTCATGCTTTGACCAATGCCGCTCTGAGCTACATTCAATTAAACCCAAACAGCCCCAAAATTCTATATTTAGTTTTAATGGTACAAGTAGGAGCGATTTAATATGATCTCCCATGAGTAGTTCTTGTTCTTCTTGGGGAAATACTTGGGTAAAGCCACTAATAGTCTCACCTTTAGAGAGTTTGTTATACCAGCGTTCTAGTCCAGGGGTTTGATAAGACTGATTTTGCCAATAATAGTGGGAAGTTTCCGCACCAGATTTAATCCATGCAAACCGCATACTTAGGGAAATTTCCCCGGTAATTGGATGGGAATGATTGTGAAATAGATAGACTCGTTCGACATTGGTAGCTTCTCCTAATGCTGCCAGTGCTTTTTCGATAGCTATCTCATAGTTCATTTCTGCTAATAAATAATTTGCTGCTTCTGCTACTGCTTGTAATAAGCGATCTCGTTGTTTTAGTTCTATTTCGGATTTTCTTTGTTCTGTAATGTTTCTAATAATAAAAGTTCTAATTAAATCACTTTCTGCTAAGTAATGAACAGATTGTTCAAAAATTTCATCACCAACTGTTACTTCCCGCACAAAAGAAGTTTGCTCTTGATTTTCAACCGCTTTAATCAATTGTGTCAAAATTGGGTGTTCCTGACCTCTCTGCCTCAAGTTAGGAAATTTGGCTGCTGCTGCCGGATTCAGATATGTTACTTTCCCCTCTAAATCCATTTCGATAATGGGATTAGGGATAAGTTCAGGAAAAGAAGCTAGACGAGCTAAGGCTGTATCACTAGCAGCTTCTAATATATTATTATCTACAATAGCTGTATTAAAGGGAGAAACAGCATTTACCTTACCGGAAAGGAAATCAGACAAATTATCAGATTCACAAGATTCAGAAAATGCTTGTTCTGAGAGGTTAGTAATTACGTAATATTTCGCATAAGTGTTATTGTCAAAGGTAACAACATCTCCATTTTGGAGATTATGATTCAGACACTTATTGCCATTTATAAATAAACCATTGGTGCTTTTTTTACCTTGAAAGTTACCATCAATAATCCGAAACCCATATTGATCAGTATTAGGAATTGTAACTCTTAATAAAATCGCGTGTTGCCTGGAAACAGACCGAGAATAGAGAACAATAGCGTTCCTTAAATCCCTGCCTAGAGAGTATGTTGCTTCTAATAAAGGAAGAGTGCGCTTCCCTTTTGGATCTTGGACAACTAATAAATGGCGAATTTTTTCTTTCTCATTCCCTTGCATACCTTTTCCTTAAAATATTATATATTTGAATAATTTACGTAAAAATTTTCCTAGATTCTGAATTATTACCTATTCTCTTGACTGAGCAAAATGTTAGTTAACTTTAATTACATAGTTAAATTATTTATGATTTTTCTTACATATATAGTAATCATATTTGATTTTTTAACAGATGCGTAGGGTGTATTAGCGACAGCGTAACGCACCATTATTAAAGATTCTGTGCGTTACGGATT
The DNA here is from genome assembly GCA_031376645.1 of Dolichospermum sp. OTE_75_concoct_329_sub. Taxonomy (GTDB): domain Bacteria; phylum Cyanobacteriota; class Cyanobacteriia; order Cyanobacteriales; family Nostocaceae; genus Dolichospermum. The sequence goes on from JANMEE010000253.1 coordinate 14,621, forward strand.
TCATCCTATAGCCTGCGTGGCGAAGCCATACGCACCCTACAATCCTAATGTTGTTCAAAAATCAAATAGTAATCCTATATCAAAGACACGGTTAGATACTCAAGGTAAAGAATACAATATATTGTTAAATTATCCGCGGATAATCCAACTTAGTAAATGCCGAAGGATAGAAGTACGCTCATATCGCAGCCAATTACTGATTCTTTAGCTAAGATTGTTTGGGTATTCTCATGATTGGTGATTGGACAAATGATTGAAGTTGAGCATCTGAGTAAAGTTTATGGTTCGACAACAGCAATTACTGATGTTACCTTTAGCGTTGAACCAGGGGAAATTTTGGGGTTTTTGGGGCCGAATGGGGCTGGTAAAACCACAACCATGCGAATTTTAGCCGGTTATTTACCTGCGACCAGTGGGACAGCGAAGATTGCAGGTTATGATGTCCATGATCATTCTCTCTTGGTGCGGCAGCAGATTGGTTATTTACCGGAAACGCCACCATTATATCCAGAGATGACTGTAGAAGGCTTTTTACACTTTGTCGCCCGGATTAAGGGGGTTTCTTCCGGCGATCGCGGCGTAAAGGTAACAGCAGCTATCAACCGCTGCAACTTAGAAGATAAACGCCGAGTTATTATTCGTAAACTTTCTAAAGGTTATCGGCAAAGAGTAGGAATTGCCCAAGCGATCGTTCATGATCCTCCAGCGATTATTCTCGATGAACCTACAGTCGGTCTTGATCCTCGGCAAATTATCGAAGTGCGGAACTTAATTAAAAGTTTAGCAGGAACACACACCATTATTTTGTCTACTCATATTCTCCCAGAAGTGAGCATGACTTGTAGCAGGGTTGCCATTATTAATCGTGGGCAAATAGTGGCAACTAATACTCCAGAGAATTTGATGACACAATTAACAGGTGGGGCAGGATATGAATTAGAAATCGGTGGTGAAGCCGCTTTAGCTAAACAAATGTTGCAAAATATATCCGGTGTGAGTTTAGTAGAATTAATGCCTAACCATCAGCAATTATCAGAAAATCATACTTGTCTCCGGGTAATATTACAGCCAGGAATAGATCCAGGAAGGGAAATTACAGCGGCTTTAATTAGGGCTGAATTTGATTTATATGAAATGCGGCGAATAAATGCCACACTAGAAGATGTTTTTTTAGAATTAACTACAGCAGAAAAGAATTTACCAACGGAAATAACTTCAGAAATTGAAGAAGGAGAAATTGTCTAAATGGGTATAGTTATTGCTAATATTATTGCCATTTATCGTCGGGAACTACAGAGTTATTTTGTTTCACCATTAGCTTATGGCATAGCTAGTACATTTTGGTTTTTAGCTGGGTTATTTTTCGTGATGATTTTGTTAGGACCAGAAGGAATTTTAGTAACAGTTTCTAGCTATGATTTACAAGGGCAACAATTTGGAGTTCCATCACCAGCAATAGATGTTCCTTATGAATTTGTGCGGGCATTTTTAGATAGAATGGGCTGGTTAATGTTATTTATATTGCCGATTCTATCAATGGGACTTTATGCTGAAGAACGCAAACGCGGAACTTTAGAATTATTAGCCACATCACCAATTACCAATTGGGCTGTAGCCGTAGGTAAATTATTAGGAGTCTTAACATTTTTCTTGACAATGTTTTTACCTTTAATGACATTGGAAGCGATCACTTTATCTAGTTCTAATCCTCCCATATTACCCATAATTCCCTTACTTGGTCATTTAGGATTACTATTACTAGCAGCAGCAATTTTGTCTTTAGGAATGTTTATTTCTTCATTAACAGACAGTACAATTTTAGCGGCTGTCCTCACTTTTGCCCTCGTTATTTTGCTGCTATTTATTGATTTAATTGCTAAAGTGATTCCTGGTCCAATTGGTGAAGCCATAAGTCATTTATCCCTTCTCAAACATTACAACACCTTGATTCAAGGAATTTTTGATACTAGCGGCTTAATTTTATTTGCCAGTTATATTATCTTAGGTGTTTTTCTCACATCCCAATCCATTGACGCACTTCGGTTTCAACGTCATTAGTCATTAGTCATTAGTCATTAGTCATTAGTCATTAGTCATTAGTCATTAGTTATTAGTCATTAGTCATTAGTTATTAGTTATTGGTGATTTTCTGACTATTCCCTGTTCCTTATTCCCTGTTCCCTGTTCCCTGTTCCCTGTTCCCTGTTACCTGTTCCCTATTCCCTATTCCCTATTCCCTATTCCCTTCTATAAATAATGAATAAAAATAAACTTTGGAAACTTGTATTTTGGCTAGGACCATTCTTTTTAACTGCTGGCTTAACCATTGGATTGATATCAGAAAAATGGGGAATAATTCCTTTATTATTAACAATAACAGGGCTGGTAATTTGTAGCGTCTGGATCATAGTACAAAGTCAACAAAGTAAATGGTGGCAAAAACGTTCTACCCAATCTGGAACAAATGCTTTTGTTGCCACTTTATCGGTATTAGTAATCTTAGGATTAATTAACTTTTTAGGTATTCGCTACCACTTGCGCCTAGACTTAACAGATACTCAACTATTTACCTTATCACCTCAATCCAGGGAATTAGTGAGTAATTTACCCGAAACAATGAAAGTTTGGTTATTTAGTAAAGAACAAAATATCCAAGATCGGGAATTATTAGATAACTATCATCGTCAAAGTCAACAGTTTAAATTTGAGTATATTGATCCTCAATTAAAACCAGGAATAGCCGAAAAATTTGGAGTTAAAGATTATGGCGAAGTTTATCTGGAATTTCAAAACAAACGGCAATTAGTCCAGATAATTAATGAAAATCAACGTTTGTCAGAAATTAAATTAACTAGTCGTTTACAACAAATCACCAGTTCTATAACTGCTAAAGTTTACTTTCTTCAAGGTCATGGTGAACACCCACTTTCAGCTACTAAAGGGGCAATCTCTCAAGCAATTAAAGGATTAACCGATAAAAACTTTACTACATCAGCCTTAAATTTAGCAGAACAGCCCCAAATTCCTGATGATGCTACTGTTATAGTTGTCGCTGGACCACAAAAAGAATTATTGACGGGGGAAGTTACAGCGTTACAAAATTATCTTAATCGTGGTGGTAACTTGTTATTGATGATTGATCCTAATACTAACCCCAAAATAGACACTATTTTAAAAGATTGGGGTGTGCGTTTAGATAATCGCTTGGCTATTGATACTTCTGGGCAAAGTTTGCAACTTGGCCCTGCTACTATTTTAGTAACAGAATATGGACAACATCCTATTACTAAGAATTTTGGCAAAAATATTTCTGTATATGACTTAACTCGTCCTCTGGAAATTGATCCTGTCCCTGGTATCGAGTCTATGGCTTTATTGAAAACTAAACCCTATCCTAGTAGTTGGGCAGAAAGTGATCAAAAAAGTGAAAAATTAGAGTTTAATGAAGGTCAAGATTTAAAGGGTCCTTTAACTTTAGGAGTAGCATTAACTAGAAAGTTATCAAATCAAACTACACCTTTACAAACTGCAATTCCTACAAACTCACCAACTGCAATTCCTACAAACTCACCAACTGCAATTCCTACAAACTCACCAACTGCAATTCCTACAAATTCACCAACTGCAATTCCCACAAATTCACCAACTGCAATTCCCACAAATTCACCAACTGCAATTCCCACAAATTCACCAACTGCAATTCCCAAAACTTCACCAACTGCAATTCCCACAAATTCACCAACTGCAATTCCCAAAACTTCACCAACAACTGCTAAAGAATCAAGATTAGTAGTATTTGGAAACTCAAATTTTGCCGTTGATGGTTTATTTGAACAACAATTAAATGGAGATGTATTACTCAACTCAGTTAGTTGGCTAAGTCAACAAGATCAACAACTTCTCTCAATTCGTCCAAAAGAACCAAAAAATCGCCGCATTATCATATCAACTTCCCAAGCTAACTGGTTAACAATAGCTGCCGTGTTTTTGTTACCTTTAATCGGTTTAGTCACAGGTTTTGCGATTTGGTGGAAACGCCGATGAAAAATCAATTAGTAATTCATGATGCTAAATTAAAGCATTGGCTTAATTTTCAAAATCCCGATGAAATTATTAGAGCTGATAGTATTGATCAAGTTGTTCCCAAATTGCAACTTGTGAATGATTTGATTGCTAAACATCAAATATATGCAGCAGGTTTTATTAGTTATGAAGCCTCAACTGCTTTTGATTCCGTACTAGAAACCCATTTTCCTGGTGAATTTCCCTTACTTTGGTTTGGATTATATCAGAAACCAGAAATTATTGATTTACCAAAACCAGCTTTACCTACAGAATATCAACTCAATTGGACACCTTCAGTCAGTGAGGCAGAATATCATCAAGCCATTACTAAAATTAAAAAATATATTGCCTTGGGGGAAACTTATCAAGTCAATTACACATTACGGTTAAATGCGCCCTTTAGTGGTGATGCTTGGGAATTATTTCTCAAATTAGTACAAGCACAGAAAGCAGATTATGGGGCTTATGTTGATATTGATAACTTTGCTATTTGTTCCGCTTCTCCTGAACTGTTTTTTCGTCTTGATGATAATTGTTTAACATCTCTTCCCATGAAAGGGACAGCAGCTAGAGGTTTAACATTAGTAGCAGATCATGATATTGCTAATCAACTACATTTTTCCGAGAAAAATAGAGCCGAAAATGTGATGATTGTGGATATGATTCGCAATGATATGGGACGAATAGCTAATATTAATACTGTCAAAGTTCCCAGGTTATTTAATGTCGAAAAATATCCCACAGTTTGGCAAATGACATCCACTGTCACAGCTAAAACTACAGCTTCCATAAATGAGATTATGGGAGCATTGTTTCCCTGCGCTTCTATTACCGGCGCACCTAAAGCCCGGACTATGCAAATTATCCAGAAGTTAGAAAACACACCGCGCCGCATTTATACTGGATGTATTGGTTTTATTACTCCCCAACGTCAAGCTCAATTTAATGTTGCGATTCGCACTGTATTAATTGATAAAGAAAATAATCAAGCCGAGTATGGAGTTGGAGGGGGAATTGTTTGGGATTCTGTGAGTAGTGAAGAATATCAAGAATGTCAGATTAAAGCCCAAGTTCTTACCCTAAATCAACCGGATTTCTCACTGTTGGAAACAATATTATGGCAACCTAATGATGGTTATTTTGTTTTAGATTATCATTTACAACGGTTACAAGCTTCAGCCATTTACTTTGATTTTAATATTGATATAAATAGCTTGAAAACTCAACTTAATAAATTAACAAAATCATTTGCAAATCAAGCTTATAAAGTGCGGTTGTTGTTAGATTCTCATGGTAAGATGACATATCAAACTATGCCTTTATCTCTCGGAAAAAACCAAAATTTTATCAAACTAGGTATATGTTGTACACCTGTTGACTCTACTAATATATTTTTGTATCATAAAACGACTAATCGCCAAGTTTATGAAATAGCAAAAGCTGCTTCTCCTAATTGTGATGATGTTTTATTGTCGAATGAAAGAGGTGAAATCACAGAAACTTGTATTGGTAATATTGTGGTAGAGTTGAATGAAGAATTGCTGACACCTCCGGTAAAATGCGGTTTGTTAGCGGGGACTTTTCGGGCTGATTTACTTGAGCAAGGTAAAATTAAAGAAGAAATTATTACAGTGGAAATGTTAAAATATAGTGATCGCATCTATATAATTAACTCAGTCCGAAAATGGCAAAAAGCAGTTTTAATTTCTGACTAATTAGATAATTTATTAATTTATATTCAATATGAAATTACCAAAAACAACTTTAATTTTAATACTTTTTGCCCTGGGCTTAGGTGGTTTTGTTTACTTTCATGAAATTAAAAATAAAACTCAGCAAACAGTAATAAAAACCCAAAAACAGAAAATTTTCTCTTTTACCGCGGCTGATGTTCAATCTTTAACGATTAAAATCAAAGATACCACATTACAAATAGAAACAAGAAATACATCTGAAAAACCCCAATGGGAAATAAAATCTCCCATATCAGCACTAGCAAATGATGCAATTGTTGCTTATTTAATGGATTTGTTAGTTGAGGGAAAAAGTGAAAGAACAGTATCAGTCACACCCACTGAATTATCAGAATTTGGTTTAGATAAACCTGTAGCAACTATTGATGTTAAACTAAAAAATCAACAAAGTCATCAATTGATTTTAGGTAAAGGTGATTTTAATAATCAATTTTTATATGCTCAAGCTGATGGTAACAAAAATATGAACCTGTTGTTAGTTTCTAAGGATTTTGTCAACGCAGTTAATCGAGATATATCTGAATGGAAACAAACACCAGAAAAAATGGATATACAGCCATTACCTGGTCTTCCGAAACTAACTCCTATAAAATAATCCTCTCTATTTCTCCATCCTCTGCGCCTGGGCGGTATGGCTAACGCCACGCTTCGCTATCGTTTATCCAAATAATTAGCACATACGATGACAAAACAAACAGCAACCTTATTAATTTCTTGCCCAGATCAGAAAGGATTAGTCGCAAAATTTGCCAATTTTATCTATAATAATGGTGGCAATATTACCCATGCAGATCAACATACAGATTTTGAAGCTGGACTATTTCTAACTCGCATAGAATGGCAATTAAAAGGATTTAATTTACCAAAAGATGTAATTGCTACCGCTTTTAATACAATTGCTCAACCTTTAAATGCAAAATGGGAATTACACTTTTGGGATACTCTTCCCCGTATTGCTATTTGGGTAAGTCGTCAAGATCATTGTTTATTGGATTTAATTTGGAGATATCGCGCTAAAGAATTTCATGCAGAAATTCCTTTAATTATGAGTAATCACCCTGATTTACAACCAGTAGCTGCACAATTTGGCATTGATTTCCATTACCTACCCATAACTAAAGAAAATAAGCAGGAACAGGAAATTAAACAACTAGAATTACTGCATCAATACAAAATTGATTTAGTTGTCTTGGCAAAATATATGCAAATAGTTAGTGCTGATTTTATTGAAAAATTCCCACAGATTATTAATATTCATCATTCATTTTTACCAGCATTTATTGGCGCTAATCCATATCATCGCGCCTTTGAAAGAGGTGTAAAAATTATTGGTGCGACAGCCCATTATGCTACTGCTGACTTAGATGCAGGACCGATTATTGAACAGGATGTGGTGCGGGTAAGTCATCGAGATGAGGTAGATGATTTAATCAGAAAAGGGAAAGATTTAGAAAGAATTGTGTTAGCAAGAGCGGTAAGATTGCATTTACGAAATCGTGTTTTAGTCTATGGAAATAGGACAGTAGTTTTTGAGTAAAATCTCCTTATAAAGCATTTTTTCAATTGTTCTTTCTACTATTCTTTCCTCTTTACCGCAGTGTTTGTTTGCTGACGTTGTGCAATCTGGATTAACAATCTTAAAGCGTCATTTACTGCATCATCATTAGGAAAAGCTTGGGCAATATCGGGATCTAAAAGCACTAAGTTTGTTCCAGTCCGATATCGCTCAATATATTTGCCTCTCACACCTCCTTGCATTTGAGCGAAATCGTACTCAGGACATAACTCATCTTCTATTTCGTTCTCAACTTTCTTCTTCATAAAATTTCCTCTCCTGTCGGGTAGCTTTTCGAGCGGTGATAATTCTGATCTTATCTTCTCTATCGGTGTGTGCAACAACTAAAATTTGTCCAAATCTGGATATCCCGATAATAATGTAGCGACTTTCTCCAATAGAGTGGTCAGGATCAGGAAAGGTGACAGATAATGGATCTTTAAAAGTGGTTGCGGCTTCCTGAAAAGAAATACCATGCTTTTCAAAGTTCAACGCTGCTTTATTTGGATTCCACTCAAATTCCATGCAAAACTTCCCTCATTTTCTCTCACCTAGATTTGAGTTATTACCCCAATCCCCCGACTTTCCACCCGTTTTACTAACTAAATGAATCGCCTCAATTTGAATTGACTTTTCTAACGCTTTAGCCATATCGTATAAAGTTAAAGCAGCAATAGATACCGCTGTTAAAGCTTCCATCTCTACACCAGTTTCTGCTTTAGTTTTCACAGTGGCATCAATTTGATAACCAGGTAGTTGGGCATCGGGAATAATTTCTACGGTAATTTTCTGCAAAGGTAAAGGATGACAAAGAGGAATTAAATTCGCTGTCTGTTTAGCAGCCATGATTCCCGCTAACCTCGCAGTTGCTAAAACGTCACCTTTGGGACTGTTACCGGCTTGAATAGCGGCGAATGTCTCCGGTAACATCCGCACCTTACCAGTGGCCACTGCTTGGCGAATAGTGGCTACTTTGCCTGATACATCAACCATTTGAGCTTCTCCTTGAGCATCCAAATGGGTTAAGGGAAAAGAATTTGAAAAATTAGCTTGCGTCATTGGGAAAGTGTGTGCTATTATAAAACTCGTGAGTCAAGGGTGTGTAGCTCAGTGGACCAGAGCACGTGGCTACGAACCACGGTGTCGGGGGTTCGAATCCCTCCTCGCCCATTTGTATAATTTTAAATGCACAAGTATCATTTTTGGTATTTGTGCATTTTTGATCAGTTTTAAAGGACTGGGCGCAGGCATTGTCACTGGGCGTAGGCATTGTCACTGGGCGCAGGCCCTGCGCCCCTACTGGATTCAGACATAGAGGACTCCACAAAAAAGATTACAGCAGTTTCCGCTCTTATGAGGTACATCTTAGCCCCCTCATCGCTTGCACCGGAGGGGGTTGGGGCTGACAGGTGTAGGTTTTTAATATTCTCTGTAAAGGCAAGACCAGGAAGACAAGGAAGGATAGTAGACAAGGAGGATTTTATCCAAAAAATACTCGGTTTATGGGTTGTTTTGTTA
>JANMEE010000255.1:0-7049 GCA_031376645.1 Dolichospermum sp. OTE_75_concoct_329_sub
GTGTTGGCTCTCTTTCAAGAAAAAAGATAGTTTCCATTAATTCCACTTCCTATTAAAGAAGCGACCAAATAGTTGAATATCTTCAGGTTATAGGAAAGCCTGAAGGTTTCCATTAATTCCACTTCCTATTAAAGAAGCGACAAGCTAAGAATCATGTACGCAGACAGAGAGGCTACACAGTTTCCATTAATTCCACTTCCTATTAAAGAAGCGACAAGAAACGCACGGTAAGTGGGAATCTCAGGGCTAAAGCCGTTTCCATTAATTCCACTTCCTATTAAAGAAGCGACCTCTTTGGGGAGAAACAAACCTACCCTTGACTAACCGAGTTTCCATTAATTCCACTTCCTATTAAAGAAGCGACCGAGTGTTTGAAAATGAGTTTCCTAACTCTGATGTGCAGTTTCCATTAATTCCACTTCCTATTAAAGAAGCGACGAAATACTAGAAGTTCCTCCAGGAGTGAAAAAAGTAGCAAAAGTTTCCATTAATTCCACTTCCTATTAAAGAAGCGACGTCTTACTTACACAACTTTCCATCAGGTCTAAAACAAGTTTCCATTAATTCCACTTCCTATTAAAGAAGCGACAGTGTTTAACTACGCTGGTCTTTTACACATCAAATCTAGTTTCCATTAATTCCACTTCCTATTAAAGAAGCGACAAGAAAAGAGCAAGGTACTATAACCTCAAAGGTAAACTAGTTTCCATTAATTCCACTTCCTATTAAAGAAGCGACTGTAAAAGAATAAAGCCGCAGGGCTGTAAAACCTAATACGTTTCCATTAATTCCACTTCCTATTAAAGAAGCGACCCAGAGTGAGGTTACAGCATCAATGCCAGCATTGTTGAAGTTTCCATTAATTCCACTTCCTATTAAAGAAGCGACAACTAACTGGTCAAGAAGGTTAGTTCCTCTAAGAAAAAAGAGTTTCCATTAATTCCACTTCCTATTAAAGAAGCGACTTGATATAGCTGTAAGGAGCTTTGAAATATGTCACGTAAAGTTTCCATTAATTCCACTTCCTATTAAAGAAGCGACCCCTGCCATTATAAACCCAGACAGAGCCTAATGTCTAGATGCCATTTGCGGCCGGGTATCAACCCAAGACAATTTTCAGAGCATATCCAGACAGCCAAAGACCCTAAAACCCTTACACTGCAAGACACCGAAGGTTTAAACGTAAACATCAGCATTTCCGGTATTTATCCCACCCCGTCGCAAAATAATTATCACAAACAAAAAAATCGTCATTCGCATGAAACCACTTGTATAAATTTCTAGTCTCGTTTAACTTAAAAAAACACAATTAACTTAAATCCCAACAAAATTATGTATTTTTCTCATCGTGCTGCCTTAGTGCGAAACTTATCAGTTGCCTTACTTAATGGTGGAATTACACTCATCATTTTATTAATTGCCCCCTTGGGATTAGCAGCCGTCATTATTAATACTCTTTTAGTAACTATTGCCAGCTTTGCAAATGCCACAGCAGGAAATAGTATTGTCCGCTTTTTATAACCAACGCAAATCAAAACAATTATAGCAGAAATTATCTCACAACAGTCACCAATAAGTAAACATTCACAAAATCATCAAGACTAAAATTCTATTATATGCGAACACTTTATGTTTCCCGTCAGGGCTGTTATATTACTCTCAAAGCTGAAACTTTAATAGTTAAACAAGGAGAGACAATACACGGTGAAGTTCAATTACCACTACTAGAACAAATATTAATTTTTGGTAAATCACAAATTACTACCCAAGCAATTCGTACTTGTCTTTGGCGAGATATACCAATTGCTTACCTATCACGAATGGGATATTGTTATGGTAGATTAATGCCAATTGAAAGAGGATATCGGCGCTTATCTCGTTATCAACAAGAATTGACAGAAATTGATAAATTGATAGCAGCTAGAAAAATTATTCAAGCCAAATTAAAAAATAGTCGGACATTTTTACAACGTCAACAACGACGCAACCCTTCCACAACATCTGAAATTGCCATTAAAAGTTTAGAAGTATTGATTCAAAAAGCCGGAGAAGCAGAAACAATCGAGCGGTTAATGGGTTTAGAAGGTGCTGGCGCTGCTCAATATTTTTCCGCATTTGGTGAATGTTTAAATAATCCCCACTTCATATTTTTAGCTCGCAGTCGTCGTCCACCGGGAAATCCAGTCAATGCCATGTTAAGTTTTGGTTATCAGATTTTGTGGAATCATCTGCTAACATTAATTGAACTTCAGGGACTCGACCCTTATTATGCTTGTTTGCATCAAGGTACAGAACGCCATGCAGCTTTGGCTTCTGATTTAATTGAAGAATTTCGCGCCCCAATTATTGATTCTTTGGTATTGTGGTTAGTAAATACTAAAATTATGGATGCTGATCATGATTTTGAATATCATGATGGAGGTTGCTATTTAAATAATACTGGAAGACCCAAATATATTAAATACTTCTTGCAACGGTTAGAAGAAGAAGTACAAAATGCCCAGGGAGAAAAACAACCACGTTGGGATTTAATGACACAGCAAATTAAAGCTTTTAAAGATTTTGTTTATCAACCAAGTAAACTATATAAACCTTATCAAATTCGCTAATGTTATTTTATGTAATAGTATATGACATTACTTGTGATAAAAGACGTAAAAAAATCTCTGATTTATTAGAAGGATATGGTCAACGAGTTCAATATTCAGTCTTTGAGTGTGTTCTTAGTCAAACCAAATATAGTGAATTGCAAAAAAGACTCCGCAAACAAATAAAATCTTCTGAAGATAGTGTCAGGTTTTATCCATTAAGTAAACTGCGGGGAGGGGGTTGGGGGTGGGGTGTATTTCACTCAACCGAGAATCGCTATAACTCCTGAGAGGATGTTTTAAAAGTTTTCAAGGTATAAATTAACCCCTCTTGTAAACCTCTCCCCGAAGCGGAGAGAGGCTTTGAAACCCCCCTTCCCAGCCTTCGGCACGCTTCGCTAACGTAGGGAAGGGGGCAGGGGGGGTTAGGTTTTTGGAGATTATTGGTTTTATTTAATACTTTATGGCTAACGCCACGCTATGCCTCCGGCACACTTCGTGAACGCTATCAAACTCCCTCTTACCTTTTCCCTGTTACCGATTTTTCAGAGAAGGGAAATTTTTCCCACCTAATTCAATTTGTCCAGTTACGCACCCGGATTTTAATCTATTTACTAAATACTCTAAATCACTGGCAATGAAATTTGTACCATGATCTGGTTCTACTAAGCTAATTAAATTAACATCATTAATTATTTGCTCACCTAAATCAGCAATTCCTAGAAAATTGAAAACTCCTGATTCATAAGTTCCACAAGGTACAGAAGGATTATTTACACCAACACAATATTCATTTTCTTGAAACCAATCAAAATCAGGATAGCCATGAAAGTGAACTATTGGCGCTCCATTAGCTATTAATTCTGGTGTGTATAAAGCCGCAGCTAGACTAATGGCCAACATCACATAGATATCATAGGAAGGTTTAATATCTGCCTTTTTTGAGCTACTTCCTAATGGTAATTGCAGATGTAATTTATCTTGTAAACCAATCCGCAGAATATCAGAATCAATATTTAAATCTGTTTTATTTGCACCAGAACGAGAACTCACTAACCAAATATCAGGTATTTGCTTAAATCTATTTTCGGCGCTGATATTTAATTGGATATAACGTCTACCTTGTTCATTTTGGCGAAGTTCATGACTACTAAATCCCACTACAGGTAATAAATTTTCCCATTCATCAATAGTGATTTCTGGTTTACCTACATAATGAGGAGGTTCGGCATAAGCGACAAAACCATAAGATACTCCTGTTCTGCCATTAACGATGACATTAACAATATCTCTATGGGATTTTCTTTTAATAACTTCATCTAATTTAAACCCAGCCGGAAATAAACCTGTAGATGCTAGATCTTGTCCTAATTTAATCAATTTTCCCGCATAGTTTGATAAATGAGGATTATATTCTCCTACTTCAAAGCGACTAATTAATAGTGGAGTAATTGGAACAAAGACTTTAGGAATAAGTGATTTTAAGGCAAAGTCTTCAATTTCATTGTGAGCAAACTTAGAATCAGAGAGATTCATATTCAAAATAGAAAACTTTTCATTGGATACACCAATAACAATTTCCGAGAAAGTTTTAACTAGTGTATTTATGCCAATGCGAATTTTTTCTGGATAGGGTGTGAGTGGATTAACAAATTCATTATCTATATCTGTCAGAATTACTACTTGTGTATTGGTGGGGTCTTCCACATATTTAGCAGCATGATCTTCAGCCCAACTACTTAATTTCGCAATTTGGATAACAGACATTTGCTGTTTTTCTTTTAGCCATGTATAAGATAACTTATACCAAGTTTCAGCGACAAATATTCCTAATTTTCTTAACCATGAATTTGGTCTTTCTACATCTATAACAGCATCAATATCTGCTCTAACTCCTTGCATTTTTAAAGCCTTGTGCCAATTGATAATGGGAATTTTAACAGTATGTTTTAATTCAGTTGTAGCTTCTTTCCAGGGAATTACCTTCACTCCATGCTTTTGGAGATAGAACATTAGTTGTTGCCGAAATCTCACAATAACGTGATTGTAGTAATTATCAGGTAAGGGTCTAAAGGTAACTTTTAAGTTTTCAGCCATGAATTTAGGATTAATAATTGGCGGTTGATATCCTGTGGGTGATTCTCCAGAAAAGCCACCAACTAATTTACCAATAGTTTGTAAACTAATACCTTGAATCAAAGGTTCATGAGCATAGTTACTAGTAACATTCATTTCTTGGATTAATGCTAAAATATCTTCCTTGTATGTGGCTATTTCTATTTGTATTTCTGGAGTAATTACTCCTTTGGGAGAACGAATATTAAGTTTACTATTTTCTGCCCAAAATAGTACACCTTGTTGAGTGAGTTTTGCTAAAATTTCCGCTGCGTTCATAATAAAATTTTCCCTATTTAAAAATAAGAAGTTAGGAAAGAGGACACCTAGCTGAATTAGGGTTGTCCTAATCTAGCGAAGTGTCCCAATAATCAAGGAGGAAAAACTGGTTTGTCAGTAATTAAACAGATTTTGTAGAGGTTATATCTGGATAATTTCTGACTGGGAATTTTCTAATTCTTCAGATAATCTGAGAGAAAGTTCTTCAATGGTGGGATAATACCAAAGATGGATAAGTGATAATTTAAATCCCAAAAACTTTTCGGCTTTACTGGCGATAACTATGGTTTGTGCTGAGTCTAAACCGTAACTATCCAAAGGTTCACGAATATTTATTTCTTCTGGGTTAACTCCCAGTAAAGAGGAAATTTCAGAAACTAACCAAGCTTGAATTTTAGTAGCGTTATCTTGGTTATCAGGTTGAAAATTAGAGAGCTTGTTATTCATTTATGTACCTCCCGGTATTAAGTAATGAGATGAAATTTCCATAATATAAGCGATACAATTATCAACAAGTTTTTCCATGGTGGAGCGATTAAGTGAAGGTTGTGAAAAGACAAAGTTTAGGGTCATTTTTTCTTGAAAGGTAGCAGCATGAACAATAAACATCCCTGCATATAACGCATGAGAACCAACAAAACTGATTTCTTCTAGTTCTAATTCCCCATAAGTATGGGGAATATTGACTTTACCAACATTGGAAACTGAAACTGTAGCAGATACTTGATTGGGGAATAACAAAGAAAAATTTATCAACTGTTTAGCGAGAAATATCATTTGAAAAATTTCTCCTTTTTTAATTTTCGTATTCAGATTATGTTTGACTTTTCGCGCTAATTCCCAAAAGGCTATATTATTGGTAATGCTATAAAATCCTAGTAAAGATGCTGCTAAAACCGTCATATTTTCTTCGCTAATTTTCGGTTGTAACCGTCTTCTTAAATCAAGATATGATAAACAACTAACTCGAATATTATCTTCATAGCTTTTAGTAAGTTGTTTGGATACTGTCAACATTAGTACCGCACATAAAGCACTTTGTACTGTAGTATTTTCTTGTCTGCATTGTTGAATAAACTGTTGTGTTGATTCTTCGCTAAGTTGTCTATGAATGATTTCGCAACGACGGTGAGAAATGGGAACATATTTTTCTACTCCTAATGTTTTTGGTTGATTCCAATATTTTTGAAATGCGATATTTAATAATAAAGTAATTCTACCTAGTTTGCTTTTAAAACTATTTGTCCATGTAGGTAATAGTTTTTCAATTGGTGGAAGTGCTTCTAAAGTAGTAACTGCTGGAATAGATTTACCTGCGGTAATTTTTTGATAGTAGGTGAGAATTTCTGAGTGAAGTTGGATGCTTGATAAACCATCAGTAATAGCATGATGTGTAGTTGTAATTAGATAATTGATATTCTGCTGGTTTAATATTTTTATAAGTACAACTCGCAGCAAGTATTTATTACTATCAATTACCTGATTCATTTCGGCGTTAACAACTGCTTCCCATTCCTGAATTTCTCTAATATTAACAACTTGCAAAGGAAGTTTTCCTGTATCTTTAGACTGATAATAGTAAGATTGTTTAGAGTTAATAATATGAGAATTAAGAGCAGGATGACGATACTGAATAATATCTAAAGACTGTCTGAGAATTGTTTCTTGAATATTTCCTTGAATCCGGCTAATGGTAACTAAGTTCCATGTTTTAGCGCGTTGATTCAGGATTTCCATTGTTTCTTCTAGCTGTCCTAATTTTCTATTTATAGTCATATTTATGAAGATAGATAATTAATTTTTGTGTTGCGTTGTTGCTTAAATCAATCTACTTATTAATTAATTTGTGGTGGGCAATGCCCACCCTACAAAATATTTCACCAATCAAATATAGCGGTATGCACTTGAATGAGGTAAATCATAGTCCCCTCATCGCTTGCACCGGAGGGGGTTGGGGGCTGACAAGTGTAGGTTTTTTACATTGTCTTGAGAACAAGACTTGGGGGACAAGGCAGACAAGGTGACAAGGGAGGAAAACGGAGAAGGAATGTATGATTGGTAACAAAA
>JANMEE010000313.1:0-2577 GCA_031376645.1 Dolichospermum sp. OTE_75_concoct_329_sub
TTGTATAATGGCGTGAAAGTGTACCAGTAAGTGGCGTGAAAGTGTACCAGTTTTTTAGGAGATAAAAAGCGGAATACAAATGTAATTATTGGTTTGATTTTTCATCTAATTTTTTACGTTTTCTCATAGAATCACCTTGTAAATCAATGCGATGAGCTTGCTGCAAGAGCCTATCTAAAATAGCATCAGCCAAAGTTGGTTCAGCCAGATACTCGAACCATTGAGCCACAGGCAATTGAGAAGTAATAATGGTCGAAGCTCTACCATGTCTATCTTCTATGATTTGTAGCAATGTCAATTTGGCTTGAATATCCAATGGCTGCAATCCCCAATCATCTAAAATGAGTAATTGAGTTTTTTCTAATTTGGCTAACTCTTTCATAAAAGAGCCATCAACTTTAGCTAATTGCAGCCTTTGTAAGAGTTTTGTCATAGAAAAATAGGCTACCTTAATACCTTTCTGACAGGCTTGAAAGCCAATTGCGGAAGCAATATAACTTTTTCCGCAGCCAGTTGCTCCAGTAATCAATACGTTTTCGCTACGTTTGATAAAAGCAACATCCGCCAATCGCATGATAGTGTTTTTATCAAGATTACGCTGCGGCACAAACTCAATTTCTTCGACAGAGGCTTGATAACGGAATTTAGCAGCTCGAATGGTACTCATCATCTTTCGATGATTTCTTTCCAAACATTCAGCTTCTACGATACGAGCCACCAGAAGGTCGGTAATTGGTTGCTCATGAAGGGGCAAGTTCAATAATGCTTGATAGGCATCAGCCATAGCTGATAATTTGATGCTTCGCATCTGGGCGATGGTTTGTTCGGTATTCATACGTTTGTTTTGCTTAAAAAATAAAAAAAATGTCATTTAGGGCTGGTTGGTTGGTGTGCCAATACTATTGGTAATGGTTAGAGCCTCTGATGTTGGGATGCAATGGAATCATTGGAGTTTCTCTGTCATTAGAGAAATTTGTATCTCTGATAGGTACTTTATCTAATTCTCTATCAATAATGCTTTGGATAAGTTTCATCGAAACATACTCATACGCCAAAGCACGCTCACAGGCATCATCTATGCGTTTATTGCCTACTTTTTTCGCTAAAGCCAAAACCCCAGCACAAGATTTATAGGCTTGTTCAGGGTACTTTCGAGAAGCAATAATTTGTTGAATTGCCTTTAAAATATTTTCACCAATCTTGGCAGCTTGGTCTTCAAAAAACTCAGCAGACCAATTCATCACCCACTGGTGAGAAGGATGTAAATGTTCTTTTAGAGTGGTGTAGCCACCTTTTGCAATCATTCTTTGGTGAATAGCAATTCTATTGTATTCAAAGTAAATCTCAACGATTTCGGCTGAATATCTGATTTTTACGGTTTTTCCAACGTATTTATAAGGAACAGAATAATAATGCTTGTCCTCCGAAAGTTTGACATGACAGTCTGGGTGAACTTTGGCAAGACGAAACGATTTCAGTTCATAACGAGTAGTAGGAAGGGGCTGTAAAGATTGTCTTTCGATGGTATCGAAGCGGTCTTGGCGAGATTCTTCTTTCCCTTGAAAAGGTGTTTGGTTATGCGATGTCAGCAAGCCTCTAATGGCTTCATTCAGAGCCGTAATAGAATAAAAAACTTTATCAGCTAAAGCAGCATAAATACGAGTATAGAGAATATTGACTGTTTTTTCGACAAGTGCTTTGTCTTTAGGACGATAACTCCGAGTAGGATAAATCGTCGTTTGATAATGCTCTGCAAAATCTACCATGCTTTCATTAATGTCTGGCTCATAACGGTTCGACTTATTGACAGCAGACTTCAAGTTATCAGGAACGATGGCTTGTGGTACACCACCAAAAAACGTCAGTGAGTTGGCAAGAGCTGAAAGAAAATCAGATTTCTTTTGGCTTAAAATAGCTTGGCAGTAGGTCAGTTGTGAATAACCTAAAACAGCAACAAATACCTCTAAGGCTATTTTTTCTTTGGTTTCTGCATCAACAATGTGTAGCTTATTGCCAGCAAAATCAATGAAAAGCTTGTCGCCAGACTTGTGTTCCATCCGAAGACTAAGTTTACTCGTTGCTTCCCATTCTCTAAACAACCGACAGAATCTTGAATAACTGATTGCTCCTTTGGTTTGCTTAAAGTATTTTTCCCATAGCAATCGCTTAGTTACACCTACTTTAGATAACGATTTTTGATATTCTGGGAAAAGTTTTAATAATTCATCCTTCACACTTGGACTTTCTTCCAAGTGCATAAGTTGCCATAAGGATGACTCTGACAATGACAAAGCTGGAGTTAAATCTGCACCAAAATGACTCTTGAGAAAATCAAGATAGTTGAATATGGTTCGGCGATGGATGCCGAGCTGGCTCGAAATAGCCCGTTGGCTCACGCCCGATTGATGTAGCTCTATGAGTTTATGTATCCTTTGCATAGTGATTCGTTGATTTGGCATAGCTTCTTTGATTGTTGATTTATCAATCATTTAAAGCTATCATTCAACGCTCTCTATTCCCAATTTTTACTGGTACACTTTCACGCCACTCGGTGGTACACTTTCATAGGATTATACA
>JANMEE010000348.1:0-27063 GCA_031376645.1 Dolichospermum sp. OTE_75_concoct_329_sub
CCAGTCTTTCCTGGTGTCTATGGCGCGGTGGAACCACACTGATCCCTTCCCGAACTCAGAGGTGAAACGCTGCTGCGGCGACGATAGTTGAGGGGTAGCCCTCCGTGAAAATAGCTCGATGCCAGGTTTAATATTTACAACTACAATCCCTCCTCTATTCATTTAGAGGGGGTTTTGTTTTTAGGTTCAATTTTTTACCGTTTATTTCCATATAAAGTTAAACTAAATAGGGCTTGCTGAATAAAGCTAAAACCGTTTATTAATAAGGGTTTCGTAGATTTTTAGAACAAAAAAGTGCCAGGTTTTAGCTTATTGTGTCTCCAAACAGTTGCATTTTCCCTTGTCAGATCTGGGAAATTGACGATATCCAGATATTTGAAACTATTCCCTATTCCCTCTCCTCACAGATAACTTTTTCAGCAAACCCTAAATATTGAATATTATGTATTAAAAGATATGGCAGATATTTACAGTATATTTTTATTACAATAAAATGAATTTTTGTTTAAATCTTAAATTATTAACTTGACAGTAATCCCCAGTATAGTAAAGTAAAAATTGATTTAGTACAGATTTATTTTTGACGTGAGGATCAAATGCTTCCACTAAACTACAATTGGCACTTATCCTATTTTCTGGCTCAGTCTTCGTCAAGCTCTGAGAGTGGTGGAGCAAATATTGTTGCTTTACTTTTCACATTGTTTAGCTATTTATTTGGTTCTTATTGCTTCTACAAAATTTATGAAAAATTAGGAGAGGAAAACGCTTGGTTCGCTTGGGTGCCAATTCTTAATAATTGGATAATGTATAAAGTTGGTGGTCAGTCACCCTGGTGGGTAGTGGGACTTTTTATACCAGTAGTTAATTTCGTAGCTTTGATTTTCTTACTTATAGCTTTTGTAGAAGTTATCAAAAAGCTGGGTAAAAATCCTTGGTTAATTTTACTACTGATTGTTCCGTTAGTTAATTTTGTGATTTTATACAATTTTGCTTTTGGTTGATTTTGAGAAAATATAAAACAAAGGAATTAAATATTTATACTTGGTTCTTTTAATTCCTTTTCCTTTCAAGGTTGATCATACTCGATATTATGGTGGTATTGATTTGAACGAGATACAAAAATTACTTAAACTAAAAGACTTTCAACTCTGTTATCTGTTCCCTATTATACTAACAAATAGCTGCATTAACAAAGTGAATAATATCTACTAATCCAGTTTGAGTTTTCAAATTTGTAAAAACAAAAGGCTTATCACCACGCATTTTTTTTGCATCTCGTTCCATGACATTTAAATCAGCGCCCACATAGGGAGCAAGATCAGTTTTATTAATAACTAATAAATCAGATTTTGTAATACCCGGACCACCTTTGCGGGGAATTTTATCACCAGCAGCCACATCAATTACATAAATTGTTAAATCTACTAATTCAGGGCTAAAGGTAGCAGCTAAATTATCTCCACCACTTTCTAAAAAGACTAAATCTAAATTGGTGAATTTTTCTTCTAATTGTTCAATTGCCGCTAAATTCATAGAAGCATCTTCACGGATAGCAGTATGAGGACAACCTCCTGTTTCTACTCCTAAAATGCGATCGCTTGACAAAGCCTGAGAACGGACTAAAAACTGAGCATCTTCTTGAGTATATATATCATTTGTTACCACTGCTAACTGATATTTTTCTCGTAGACCCTTACATAAAGCATCTACCAAAGCCGTTTTCCCCGAACCCACAGGACCAGCAACTCCCACCCTTAAAGCAGTCATAACTATTAACTCCTAAACAATCTAGTATACTGGGTTTCATGCTGCATACTTGCTAAAGACAAACCCCAATTACAACATCCTAAATCATCATCTGCCATTGTCAGAATTTCCCCAACTGTAGTAGTTAATAAAGGTTGTAAACCCAGTAATAACTCTTGTCCCGCAGTTTGTCCGAGAGGAATAAGTTTAATCCCAGCCGTAATTAAATTATTTGCCCAACTGTGTAAGTATGCTAATAAAGCAGCTTGAATATTTATATCCCAATGAGCGCAAGCCATTGCAAAAGCGATCGCATAATTGCCAGGATAACCCACAGTATTAACTACAGGCAAAATTTCCGGTTCTAGCTTACCTAATAATTGCATCAGAGACCGTCCCATTTGCCAACTAGCAGCCCGTAATTCCTCCGTATCTCTCGCCGCTGATAACCATAAATTCCACCGTTTTAAAGCCTCCAGATCACCTAACTGGACAGCATGAAAACCCCTCACCATTACCGCAGCATCTAGACGAATTGAGCCATAAAGTAACTCAGATTTTAGCCAATGTTGGAGATTTTCAATATTAGTAATAGTACCATTTTCTATTAAGATTTCCAAACCTTCTGAATAGCTATAAGCACCAACAGGTAAAGCTGGACTTGCTAATTGTAAAATCGCCAAAAAATGGCTATGGGTGAGAGTGATTTCCATAAGCTCCTAACTCTGGTTGGAAAGGGACAATTTCTTCTTTAATTTCTAACCCCAATTGTGTTAACATAGCAGCTAGAACTGCATCTGGAGATAAGCGTAAATAAGTGGGAGTAATTTCCACAGGGACATGACGATTTCCTAAATGATATGCAGCCCTTAATAATAAAGAAATTTCTGCTAATACAGTAATAACAGGTTCAGGTTCAGCAATAATTCTCATATAAATACTTTGGTTTTCATCTGTAAGAATATCGCCATCATGTAATACTGTACCTCTAGCTAAACGCAAAAAAACCTCCTTACCATCTGCTAAGATAAATTTATGACGGCTACGAGTCCGTTCTTGGGCAGTCAGTGAAAGAGTGATAGTAACTATAATATCATTATTAGGTGGTTGACGTTCGGTAAAAGTCAGCATAATTCCCGAAATTAACTTAGATGATTTTGTAACTTTATCTATAGTAATTCATTCTCAATGATTGGTAAACAAAAAGATACTCGATTTTTATAATAAATCGAGTATCTTAAATTTTCGACGTGCAGATTTTCCTGACTAAGCAGGGACTATATTTATCATTGATATATTAAATAATTCCTCATAATCATGGGAAAAATAATCGTAAAATTTGCGGAAATTTTCTGGAGAAAGAGCAAGTTGAACAACAGCAAAAACAGCCCGCACATGAATAACAGCTATTGTAGGTTCTACCTTTTCTTTCTGACTGATACATTCAATAAATTCTTGTAAATTCAAAGATTGAATAGGTTCTGTTTCACCTCCATGCAAATATTCTCTCAACTCCTGGGGTATTTCTGCTGCTAATTTTTCTCTTTCATCACTAGGAATAATTTGTTTAATAATTTCCAAAGTAGAACGGGTAGCAACTTCTGCCTCTTGACGAGATTCTGATTGCGCTAGACTTTGGACATGGGTGATAAATTCAGTATATTCCATTTTTTTATCTCCAGTATTTAAATCAATAACGAAATAATTATGAATGGCAATACATTTCCTTAACTGAACAATATTGTTACTCACCTCCCAGTATAAGATTACCTATCTTCTTCCCTCTTCCTTCTTCCTTCTTCCTTCTTCCTTCTTCCTTCGCGTTCTTCGCTCCTTCGTGGTTCATTTAATCTATATTCGGTAGTGGGAAGGGAGTAAGATTGAATATTCTAAAACCTGAGCCTCCTAATTTAGAAAACTTACTTCAGTCTAACCTTTAACCATTAACTTAACTTCGCGCTAAAGAAGTAGATAGAGATATATCTAAAGTGAGATTTCAGATCCCCGACTTCTTGAAGAAGTCGGGGATCTATTCTATTCTATTATTCTGGATGAGAACAAATAAACACAGAGTAAATTATAAATTATTATACTCTGTGTAATATTTAGAGGTAATTTGCACCTTTAACCATTAACGCTCTTTGCTTCTTAACGAATAAATTTAAGTGAATATATATTAATATAATTCTATCCCTTGGCTGGTTCTTAAATACAATTTCTATTGTAGCAGTAGGGACAATTCATCAATTATCCCTACAATATTGTCTGTTACTAACGTATTGCTTGATATCGTCCTAAAGCCATCAAAGGAAAATACTGTTGATAAAGGTGATACTTCAAATAAAAATGACAAGGAAAACCAGTTCCTGTAAAGTAAATTTCATCCCAAGTACCATCTGATCTTTGTGTTTCCAATAAGTAATTAATTCCCTTTTCAATACTATCAAGAGCTAATTTACCCGTAGCTTCACCTGCGGCTATTAACCCAATTAAAGCCCATGCAGTTTGAGACGCTGTACTGTTACCTTTTCCCTTTAAACTAGGATCATTGTAACTAAAACAAGTTTCTCCCCAACCACCATCAGTATTTTGTACTTTCTCTAACCAAGCTGTACCCTGTTCTATGTTTTTACTATATTTCCGGGGATTTATTAAAGCTAAAGCCGATAAAACGCCGCTAGTTCCATAAATGTAATTTACACCCCAACGCCCAAACCAACAACCTTCTATTTCTTGTTCGGCTACGAGATAATCTAGAGACTTTTCTAAATTATTTGGTTGAATTGATAAGTTACAAGCACCCAACATTTCTAATACTCTAGCTGTGACATCAGCAGTATTAGGATCAATCATAGCTTTCAAATCACCATAAGGGACCCAATTGAGCCATTCTTGGTCATTATCAATATCAAAAGCTGCCCAACCTCCCGGTTTACATTGCATCGAAGCAATCCAATTTAAAGCCCTATCAATAGCTTGTTTTTTCAGTTCTTCATTTGGTAATTTTGCTTGATATAAAGCCATAACAACTACAGCGGAATCATCCACATCAGGATAAAAGCGATTTTCAAATTCAAACGCCCAAGCCCCAGGTTTTCCCTGCTTGTTTTTGACGTTCCAATCACCATAATCCAGAATTTGTTTCTCTATTAACCATTCTCCAGCTTTCACTATAGCCGGATCATTTGCTGCAAAACCTGAATCAATCAAAGCCCGAATCGCCCAAGCAGTATCCCATACAGGAGAAACACAAGGTTGCACACAATAACTATTTTCTGTTTCGATGGCAAAATTATCAACTGCTTTTAAACCCCGCTCTATAATTGGGTCATTCACATCATAATCTAAACATTTTAAAGCTAACAGAGAATTTAACATAGCGGGGATAATTCCCCCCCAATCACCTGTAACTTCTTGACGTTCTAAAATCCATTTTTCGGCGGCTTGAAGACCTTCATCTCTGAAAGGAAGAAAATTTAAACTTTCTGCTAATTTAAAACCATCATCGAGAATATTAAAAATATCCGACCAATCACCATTTTTTGGTAATTCCCAACGGACATTATCCACACCTTCGGCATATAATTCATCTAAATTAATTGGTTGATCAATTTTAAAGATAGGTTTACGATCAAAGACAATTAATAATGGCACAGTGCTAGAACGCGCCCAACTCGAAAGTTCATAAATATTGAAAGGAAAATTATCAGGAAGCAACATTACCCAAGATGGTAAAGAAGGAAGTCCGCGCCAATTGTAACAGCCAATTAAAGCTAGATGTAACTTTGTGAAAATGCGAGTTTTGCTAATACCACCTTTTGCTAAAATTAATATTTTCGCTTTTACCATTGCTGGATCTGTAGCAGGTACACCTAACAACCTCAAAGCCATATAGGCTTCTACAGTGGTATTTAAATCCCCACCATCACCATAAAACAATTCCCAACCTCCATGTTCTCGTTGTTGAGAACGGAGATAATTTTCAACTTTATGTAAAGGTCTGGTTTTGTCAGTTCCCCAAATCTTATGTAGTAAAACAGCTTCAGAAGTGATGGTAATATTAGATTCTAACTCTGCCCACCAATAACCATCAGGGTTTTGAATGGAAAGCAGATGTTGTTGACTAGCTGTAATCGCATCTACAACTTGCTTGACTTTTGCCCGATCTTGTGTTTGCATCAAATACCTACCTCAACACCAAATATTAAATAACCAATACTGTAGCTAAAAAAGAGGCTACAAAAATTTTGGCAAAATCAAACACAAATAAGCGGTTCGCTTAAAAGCTAGTTAAGAATCTCAAACCCTTATCCTCCGGTTAGGTTAATACATTAAAAAATCCTTGTAAAAAACCTGGAAGGAATTTTTAAGAGGGTGTTTGAAAAGTATTAAATAAAACCAATAATCTCCAAAAACCTAACCCCCCTGCCCCCCTTCCCTACGAGGGAAGGGGGGTTTCAAAGCCTCTCTCCGCTTCGGGGAGAGGTTTGGAGAGGGGTTAATTTATACCTTGAAAACTTTTAAAACATCCTCTAAGACTTATTGTTTTTACTAAGCCTCAAAGGCATGGGAGTTCATGGTTAAAGCATTATCAAGTTACCCTCGTAAATTGCTGACAATATTAATGTATAGTTATAGTATTCAGTTGATATACCAATACTAAAAATATGACATTTTTTTCCCTATCCGTAGCGCGATCAATTTATGGAATAGGAATAACCAGGGTTTTGCGAACTATAACAGCATTTATCACCATTATGCTGGTAGTTCTAACCTATACAACTCTGCCAGTTCTGGCTTCAGATCACCAAGATACAACTTTTTTAGCCACAAACCAAACTGCTGCGGATCTTACAGATCTGTTTGTATTTGAAAGTCCCACAGACTCAAGCAATGTTGTCCTAGCAATGGACTTTGACCCCCTCATCGTTCCTGGTGCGACTAGGCCGTTTGATCCAAGTGTTCTCTATCAGTTTAAGATTGATAACACGGGTGACAATGTTGAAGATGTTGTCCTCCAATTCAGTTTCAGTGGCAGCAATGTGATAGTGCGTGGGCCAAGTTTGCCCAACACAGTGGGAACACAGTCTACTCTAGTTCCAGTGAGTGGGACAGGGACAGTTAACTCACAATTCACTACGACTAACAATATCAAGGTTTTTGCTGGACTTCGTAAAGACCCATTCTTTTTCGATCTGGAGCAATTCTTTAAGATTATCCCAGATCGCAACTATACTCTCCAACCTAATCCTAGCGCACCCTTCACAGTTCTTACCTTTAGACCATCAGGTCAAGCAAAAGACACCCTAGCTACATTTAATGTCAACTCAATTATTATCGAGTTACCGAGAAGGTTGCTAGGTACTGGCAAGATTGGTGCTTGGATTACAACTAGTGTTAAAACTCCCAGACTACCAGAAGGAACATTTGCTCAAATTGAGCGTTTAGCAGTTCCAGCCCTGAATGAACTTTTTATGAACTTTTCTGCTCATAGTAATAGCAATATTCAGACACCAACAAAAGACGCTGCTAATCAATCCCAATTCATTAGAAGCTTTATAACTGCGATTGGCCGTCCTCAAGGTATCGCTGATGCAGTCATTTCAGTAGCCATTCCTGATGTGATCAAAGCCGACTTATCTAAATCCACTGGTAGTTACTTTGGTACTCAGTTAGGCAACAACTTTGGTGGGAGAAGACCAAAAGATGATGTCATTGATGTTACAGCATCTGTCGTTTTTGGTAGTGCAGTTACAGGAATTACCACACAGACCTATCCAGGTCTGATTACCGATAATGTCAGTCCAAATAATGCCAACTTTCTCTCTAACTTCCCTTATTTAGGTAATCCTAAGTAGGAGTTATGCAGCTACAAATACCATGGGTGTTAGTTCTGACTGGCCTACTGGTTTTGCTAAGACCCTCGGATACACAAGCGCTAAGTTTAGGCTACACCAATAATTTTGTAGGGATAAACTCCTCGGTTGTGCAACTGCTGACGGTTAAATCTGGACAGATATTACCAGTTCAGCCGTCACAATTAGTATTTCCTGATTATTTAGAGCGATCGCATATTATCAGCGTTTATGAGGAAAAGGTTGCCCAATCTCCTGATTCCTCATTCTTCCTGCGGTTGTTAGCTGACCAATATTTGAGACGCTTTCGAGAAATAGCAGATATAGAAGACGTGTTACGTGCAGAACAGGCTGCCCGTAAATCCCTGGAACTACAGCCACACAATAATCAAGTTTCTTCTATGCTCCTGGCATCAGCTTTATTATCCCAACATCAGTTTCCAGAAGCTTTAAATGTGATCAATGATTTAGCTGGGGAAAATCCCAGTATCATCTCCCTCAAAGCATCAATTCAAATGGAATTGGGTAACTATAAAGCAACTCACCAACTATTGCAAAAACTTGATCAAGAAGCATCAAGTTCTGGTAAAAACGCAGTTTTAGCCCGTTATTTAGAGTTAACTGGCAATCTCACGTCAGCGCGGCAAATACTAGATGAGTCAATGCAGGAAATGGACTCCTTCTACACAAATTCAGCAGAAACCCGGGCTTGGTTTCATGTGCGAAATGGAGATCTTGCTTTTGCTGCTGGGGATTTTGTCCTATCTGAACAACGATATCAGGAAGCTCTTGAGCTTTTCCCACGACATATAGCTGCGTTTACAGGGTTGGCTCGTCTCTATGCAGCACAGCACCGCTGGCAAGAAGCTCTAAATGTCGCCAATCAAGGTATAGAACTGATGCCGTTGGTAGAAACCCTCTCTTATAAAGCAGATGCTCAAATAGCTTTGGGAGACCAGGAAGGCGCAGTTGAGACGGAAGACTTGATCGGGGTAGTAGCTTATCTGAGCAAGGTTAAAGGCATCTATGACCGCGCTCTGGCAGTCTACTATACTGAACACGGAACTCATTTACCAAAAGCGTTAGAAATTGCCCGTAGTGAAGTAGCTGTGCGAGATGATATCTATGCAGAGGATACCTTGGCTTGGGCTGCTGCGGCTAATGGGCAATGGCAAGAGGCAGAACGGGCAGCACGACGGGCAACTCGCTATGGGACGGAAGATGCTTTGGTACAATTTCACGCTGGCATGATTGCGCTGCACTTGGGCAAACGTGAGGAAGCAATCAAGCGATTAAATCAAGCTATTAACCTCAACCCTCAATTTCATCACAAATATGCTGATGAAGCTCGGCAGGCAATTTTGGATTTTGGATTTTAGATTTTGGATTGAAGATCCGGTGTTGCTGATGAAGAAGATAATTTTTTTTCACGCAAAGGTAAAAGTTTTAAGGCTCAGTTCAGCAATGTCAAATAACGCTATTACGAGTCCTTCATGAAAAAGCTATTACATCAGTTTTTATGCAGCATTGCCATTTTAGTCATCAGTTTCCTGTGGATACCGAAAGCTGAAGCTCATCCTTTGGGCAATTTCACTATCAATCACTATGCTGGAGTCCAAGTGGCGCAGGATGGTATAGGGATTGATTATGTTCTAGATATGGCAGAAATTCCTGCTTTTCAGGAGATTAATCATTTAAATATCAATCGCAACCGAAAAGCTGATTCTGAAAAGATAGTTAAATACCCTTCTCAAAAATGTGATCAGGTCAAATCACACTTAGAACTATTAATTAATCAACGGTCTTCTGTACTTTCTTTGGTAAACTCGGCTGTTGAATTTCCCCCAGGTGTAGGAGGATTATCAACGCTACGTTTGAGTTGTAATTTTCATGGGTCGGCGCAGTTAATAAAGGCAAATCAATTAGTTGAGTTTGAGGATAGGTTATATCCACAACGCTTAGGTTGGAGAGAAATTACTGTGAATACAACTGGTGTTCCCATTCAAGGTAATTTTAACTCAAACAGTATTAGTAACCGCTTGAGAGATTATCCTAATGATTTACTCAGCAGTCCTCTTGAACAAAGTCGGATTTCTTTTAAACTCAATCCATCTGTGATATTGAGTCAACAAGAACTGACCGCATCTGTTAAGTTATCCAATCGCTCGGATAATGTTTTGACAGGAAGAAGTAACGATGTTTTTACTAATTTAATTACCCAGAAAAATCAGAATTTCTTTACTATCCTGATAGCTTTAGCGATCGCTTTTTTATGGGGCGGTTTACACGCTCTTTCTCCTGGTCATGGCAAAACAGTAGTTGGTGCTTATTTGGTAGGTTCTCGCAGTAATGCCAAACACGCCATCTTTTTAGGGCTAGTAATGACGATTACTCATACATCTAGCATCTTTGCTCTGGGGCTAGTAACACTTGGCACAACTCAGTTCATTTTGACAGAGCAACTGTACCCTTGGTTAAGCGTCCTCTCTGGAATGATGGTGACAGTAATAGGGCTGAATTTGCTGATTAGTCGCTGGCAAAATAATCAGGTTTCTCATACCCATGATCATCATCACAGCCATGATGGACATCATCATCACCACCATGATCATAACCATTCCCATCTACCTCCTACGAATGAAGGTTCTATGAAATGGTCTAGTCTGTTGGCGTTGGGAATTTCCGGCGGTTTGTTACCTTGTCCTTCCGCCTTAGTAGTATTACTGAGTGCGATCGCTCTAGGGCGAATTGGCTTTGGATTAGCACTAGTGTCGGCTTTTAGTCTAGGTTTAGCGGCAGTATTAACTGGAATCGGGTTAATGCTAGTCTACGCTAAAGATCGGTTTGAGCATTTACAATTCCAGCTACCTAAGATAAAAATGTTACCAATTGCCAGTGCCTTCTGCATCACCCTGATTGGTTTAGGTATCACTACACAGGCTTTGCTCGTTCAACCTTGGAAATAAAATATCTTACTTTGAGGAAAGGTATGAAACGGTTAATCATAATATCTCTGATAACTGCATTGTGCATAATCGGCTACTTTGAATTTAATTTATCAGCAGCAGAAAAACTGTTTTGGCTAAATTTGAGCCTCTAAAATTATCTCGTTCAATCTGCTTAGAAAGCCAATATGGTAGTGAAAATTACGATATTGTTGCTCTACCTAAGTCTGGAATCCCAGGACATATCTCAATTCAATCAAGCATTTAAAATAACAACTACCCCCAAAAAAAATGTCTAACAGTTTATTGTCTAAAAGTACATTTGATACTAGTGGTTTTGCTTTTGGTGTAACCGTAGTTGGTAACTATGCCTACGTTGCCAGCAACGATAGTGGCTTGCAAATCATCGACACCAGTAGTCCAAGTACACCTTCTCTAATTGGGATATTCGATACGAGTGGCTTTGCCTATGATGTAGCTGTGGTGGGTAACTATGCCTACGTTGCTGACGACAACGGTGGTTTACAAATCATCGACATCAGTAACCCAACGAAACCCTCCCTCAAAGGAACATTCGGGACTAATGGATTGGCCTCCGCTGTAACTGTAGTGGGTATGTACGCCTACGTTGCCACTGGATTGGATGGTTTACAGATTATTGACATCAGTAGTCCAAGTACACCCTCCCTCAAAGGAGCATTAGGGACTGGTGACTTTGCCAATGATATAAGTGTGGTGGGTAATTACGCTTACGTCGCCGTTGGAGATAGTGGTTTACAGGTTATAGACATTAGTAACCCAGCTACACCTTCTTTAATTGGGACATTCAATACCAGCGGTAGTGCTTTTGGTGTGAATGTGGTAGGTAACTACGCTTACGTCGCTGACGGAGATAGTGGTTTACAGATTATTAACATTAGTAACCCAGCTACACCTTCTTTGATGGGGACATTCAATACCAGCGGTGGTGCTTTTGGTGTGAATGTGGTGGGTAACTACGCTTACGTTGCTGACCAGCAGGGTGGTTTGCAAATTTTAGACATCAGTAATCCAACTACACCTGCTCTAATTGGGACATTGGATACTAATGGCAGCGCTTTTGGTGTCACTGTTGTGAATAACTACGCTTATATCGCTGATGAAAAGAGTGGTTTGCAAATTTTAGACATCAGTAATCCAGCTACACCTTCTCTAATTGGTACATTGGATACGAGTGGTAGTGCCTTTAGTGTCGCTGTTGTGAATAACTATGCTTATATCGCTGATGAAAAGAGTGGTTTGCAAATTTTAGACATCAGTGACCCAACGAAACCATCTTTCCAAGGGAAATTCGATACGAGTGGCTTTGCCTATGATGTAACTGTGGTGGGTAACTACGCCTACGTTGCTGACGACAACGGTGGTTTACAAATTTTAGACATCAGTGACCCGATGAAACCCTCCCTTAAAGGAACATTCGGGACTAATGGATTGGCTTCTGCTATAACTGTAGTGGGTAACTACGCCTACGTTGCCACTGGATTTGATGGTTTACAGATTATAGACATTAGTAACCCAGCTACACCTTCCCTAAAAGGAGCATTAGGGACTGGTGACTTTGCTAATGATATAAGTGTGGTGGGTAATTACGCTTACGTCGCCGTTGGAGATAGTGGTTTACAGATTATAGACATTAGTAACCCAGCTACACCTTCTTTGATGGGGACATTCAATACCAGTGGTAGTGCTTTTGGTGTGAATGTGGTGGGTAGCTACGCTTACGTCGCTGACGGAGATAGTGGTTTACAGATTATTGACATTAGTAACCCAACAACACCTTCTTTGATTGGGACATTCAATACCAGTGGTAGTGCTTTTGGTGTGAATGTGGTAGGTAACTACGCTTATGTTGCTGACAAGCAGGGTGGTTTGCAAGTCATCAACATCAGTAATCCAACTACACCCTTCCTTAAAGATACATTCGATACGAGTGGCAACGCTTTTGGTGTAACTACTGCGGGCAAGTATGTCTATATCGCTGACGGAGATAGTGGTCTACAGATTATTGAGAATAACAACCCACCCGCAGGTTCACCAACTGCCACATTGACAGCAGGAACAGAAGACACAGCTTATACTATCAACGTTACTGATCTCTTGACAGGATTCAGTGATGTAGATGGAGACACACTCACTGTAACTGGTTTAACTGCCAATAACGGCACACTCGTTAACAATAATAACGGCACTTACACCTTCAACCCCACAGCTAACTTCAACGGTACTGTTACCTTGAACTATAGTGTAAGTGATGGCACAGCAACTTTACCTGGTCAAACCCTTAACTTCTCTGTCTACAATTTAATCAATGGTACAAGTGGTAACAATAGTCTCACAGCCACTACTAACCCGGATCGCATCTTCGGTAAAGCAGGTAATGATACTATCACCTCAACTGTTGCCAACGCTGGACAAAATGACCTTTTCGATGGTGGAGACGGAACAGATACCTTAGTCATATCTGAAGGAACAGCATCAACCGCTTTAACATTGAATGTTGCCAATACTAGCAATCAATTAAGCGGTATTTCAGGACTGGTAGTTCAAAACTTTGAGAGCTTCAATTTTGCTAACTTCTTGGGAAATCTCAACGCTACTGGTAGCACAGGCAATGACACAATTACTGGTGGTGCTGGTAACGACACCCTTGATGGTGGGGCAGGAACAAATACTCTAGCAGGTGGTGCTGGTGATGATACTTATATCATTAGTATCTCAACTAATGCCATTACTGAAGCTGCTAATGCGGGAATAGATACTGTTCTATCATCTGTAACTTACACACTGGCAACCAATGTAGAAAACTTAGTCCTCACAGGGACTGCCGACCTCAACGGAACTAGTAACAGTGGTAATAACACCCTGACTGGTAACAGTGGTAATAACACCCTCAATGGTGGTACTGGTGCAGACACCCTAGTTGGTGGTTTAGGTAACGATGTTTACTACGTTGATAACACAGGTGATGTTGTCATAGAAAATGATGGAGAAGGAACAGACATAGTGATTTCCTCTATCAGCTTTACTCTAGTTAACAGCGAAAACCTCACCTTCACTGGCACAGAGAATATCAACGGTACAGGCAATAATGCCAATAATCGCATCACAGGTAATAGTGGTAACAATATTCTCTTTGGTGGTAATGGTAATGATACTCTCAATGGTGGTACTGGTGCAGATGCCCTAGTTGGTGGTTTAGGTAACGATGTTTACTACGTTGATAACACAGGTGATTTTGTCATAGAAAATGATGGAGAAGGAACAGACACAGTGATTTCCTCTATCAGCTTTACTCTATTTAACAGCGAAAACCTCACCCTCACTGGCACAGAGAATATTAACGGTACAGGCAATGATGCCAGTAATAGCATCACAGGTAATAGTGGTAACAATATTCTCACTGGTGGTGCTGGTAATGATACTCTCAATGGCGGTGCTGGTAACGATATCCTTGACGGTGGCACAGGAACAAATACTCTAGCAGGTGGTATAAGTGATGATACTTACATCGTCAACGTCTTAACCAATACTATTATTGAAGCTGCTAATGCTGGAATAGATACTGTTCTATCATCTGTAACTTACACATTGAGAAACAATGTAGAAAACCTAGTCCTCACAGAGACTACCGACCTGAATGGAACTGGTAATACCCTCAATAACACCCTGACTGGCAACAGTGGTAATAATACCCTCAATGGTGGTACTGGAGCAGATACCCTGATTGGTGCGGCTGGTAATGATACTTACATTGTGGATAATGTCAGTGATAGCGTTTTTGAGTTATTTAACGGAGGTACTGATACCGTTAACACCAGTGTTACTTATATATTGAGTGCTGACGTAGAAAACCTCACTTTAACTGGTACTGGCAGTATTAATGCTACTGGCAACAGCTTGAATAACATAATTACTGGCAATACTGGCAACAACATCCTCTATGGCGGTATTGGCAGCGATATCCTCACTGGTGGTAAGGGCAATGATATCTTCGTCATTGCTGCTGGGGAAGGAACGGATACCTTTACTGATTTCGTCGTTAAAAATGACAAGATTGGTTTGTCAGGAGGTTTAACCTTTGGTCAACTGTCTTTCTCTGGTAACAACATTCTGGTAACTTCTACTAATGAAGTTCTCGCAACTCTAACTGGTTTCAATACCACAACTCTCATCAGTAGCAATTTTCTGACTGTTTAATTGCTAATTTGGCTGGGCTTTGCCCAGCACATCTTTTGATCTTTTTAGACGGTATGAAAGTCAAAAATTCCATTTTTCAACCTTTATGCCTTTGCGTGAAACAAATTCATAACTTCACTCAGCAAAGCCGAATTAATTTTTTAAATTTTAAATGGGAATAAAGTAACAGTTATGGCAGTAATTATATTGAGTTTGACACTTCTATCCTTAGTCATTTGGTTATTTTTACTCTTATTTTGGGGGCAATTTTGGCGAGTTGATCAGCAATTAGAAGTAGATAAAGATACTAGTATCACAACTTTACCAACAGTGTGCGTAATAGTTCCAGCCCGGAACGAAGCCGATGTGATTCCCATTAGCTTGCGATCGCTCCTCCTCCAAGACTATCCTGGTAATTTCACCATCTTCTTGGTAGACGACGAGAGTAGCGATGGTACAGCCAATTTTGCCCAAGGAGTAGCCCAAGCCCTCGACAAACCCCAACAATTGCAGATTGTATCCAGCACCTCATTACCTACAGGTTGGACAGGAAAGTTATGGGCAATGGAACAAGGTGTACAAACAGCCAGTGAATGGAAACCAGACTATTTTTTACTGACTGATGCAGATATAGAACATGATCCTAGCAACTTACGGCGCTTAGTTGCCAAAGCCGAAACGCAGAAATTAGACCTCGTATCTATCATGGTGCGCTTGCGTTGTCAAAGCTTTTGGGAACAACTATTAATTCCTGCTTTCGTCTTTTTCTTCCAAAAACTCTACCCCTTTACCTGGGTAAATAATCCCAAAAAAGCGATCGCCGCTGCTGCTGGAGGTTGTATTCTCATTCATAGAGAAGCCCTCAATAGAATTGGAGGACTACAAATTATTCGTCAAGCCTTAATTGATGACTGTTCCCTAGCCAAAGCCGTCAAATCCAGTCATGGAAAAATCTGGTTAGGACTCAGCACCTCCACAATTAGCTTACGTCCTTACGATTCCCTGAAAACAATTTGGGATATGGTAGCCCGCAGTGCCTATACACAACTAAATTATTCCCCCTTATTACTAGTAGGGAGTTTGTTGGGAATGACATTAGTTTATTTATTACCACCAATAGGAATTATCTTGGGTGCGATGTTGGGGAATTGGATGATTACCCTGTCCTCTTTCATCACATATCTACTCATGACTTTCGCTTATTTGCCAATTATTCGCTTTTATAAATGTTCCCCAATTTTTGCTTTTAGTTTACCAATTATTGCTTTTTTCTATACTCTCATGACAGTAGATTCAGCATTACAACATTGGCAAGGGCGTGGGGGTGCATGGAAAGGTAGAATATACGCCAAATAGGAACCCAGAGAAAAATTTCTTTCCTTCTTGTCTTTTCTCTCTCCTAAATCAAGCCAGAGTTTACCCCGTTGACAAGAAGTAGCAGACATTTTTTGGAAAAATGCCCATTATCACCCATTAAACACCAATTCCCCCATCACAACCACATTAGGATTACTGGTAAAGACAGTAGATCAAAAGTAGTCATAATATTTAAAATAAGTCCGGATTGGACATTGCTAATGGGGGATAAAGTAATGGGAGGTGGGAATTGACAACCGGGAAGAGAATTTTTTTCCCATTAGATCAAGTATCATAACCGCCAACTAGGTTTTATTCCCTTGCTTACAGCTAATGATAAAAGCCAAACTCAGAGATTTGCGTGTTATTTACCTCAAGTTCACAGAAAATTCACAACTAATAGCACAATATATGAGCAGTTTTTTTGGGCAATCATAGTAAACTTTCTTGTTACTAAAAAGCTAATAGCCCTTAAATCAAATCAGGCATAAACTTCAGCATCTTCCTTCGTTTGGGTGTCAATCGGCAAAAACCCCAAGTCTTAAATAGACCTGGATTTGATTATATAGGGTGAAAACTTTGGTACATAAATTATGGGTATAGTAAAGGTTTTATCTTGCATAGAAGTTAACCTGATCTAACCATCCCCAAAAAATTATTTATACCAACTCTGGCTACTCAACTACAGTCCAGAGAGGTTTCAGCATACCAGGGCATTAACTACTATTCCCCTATTTTCATCAAAAGTTACTCTAGCTACTCAAGCTTAGAGGCGACTACGCATATTTACCCCAAGGGTGTGAAATTCTATCCATAACATCATCAACACCAACTCTAGCTACTCAACTACAGTCTAGAGCTACTTCTTAACGCAGATTTATAGCAAATGTTTGTGTAACTAACGGGAAATGACCCATTAGACATCTCCAGAAATCAATGTAGAGCCGAGAATCCCTACCCATGGAACGTCTCTACAAAGGTTCTAGTAAACGCATATTTAATTTTTACCAGATGTCTATTACACCTGCTTTACTGTAATCGAAATTTATCAACCATTGAAAAAACTAATAACACTACATCATCATGGAACCAAATATTAACTCTACTACAGCCGAAGATAACACCAATCAATTAGCACCTATAGATCCTGTAGCTGGCACTAACACTGATATAGTTGCTTCAACTGGTGATACTAACAATGATGGCTTTGTCATCACAGGCGTAAATGATGATCATTTAGGCTATTCAGTTAGCAATGCTGGCGATATTAACGGTGATGGAATTGGGGATATAGTCATGGGCTCACCTTTGAGTGATCCTAATGATCGGAGTAACTCCGGGAAAACCTATATAGTCTTTGGCCAAAATAACTTTCAAAAAACTATAGATCCTTCCACTCTTGGTAGTACTCCAGGCTTTGTGATTAATGGGGTTGGAGAAGGTGATGAATCAGGCCATTCCGTTAGCAATATTGGGGATATTAACGGTGATGGTATTGATGACCTAGTTATTGGCGCACCCTTATCAGACATCAATGGGGATAATTCCGGGGCTGCTTATATCATCTTTGGTAGTAAAGCGCCCAACTATTTTAATAATCCCATCGAACTCTCTAACCTTCAGACCACACAGGGTTTTACTATCACAGGTGGTCAGTCTGGTGATCATGCAGGTTGGGCTGTTAGTAGTGCCAACGATTTTAATGGTGATGGCACCAAAGACCTATTAATCGGTGCAACCAGTCCTCATGATGATGGATCAGGTAATAAAGGAGAAGCCTATATCATCTTTGGGAAGAAAGATGGTTTTGGTTCTACTTCAACCTTCGACCTCTCTAAACTTGGGGTTAATGATGGTTTAAAAATCATTAGTGATGACCCAAATAACCTCGGATATTCCGTCAGCGATGCTGGAGATATCAACCATGATGGTACTGATGATGTCATTATTGGTGCACCCTATGCTAATGACAATTCTGGAAGCAGTTTTGTTATTTATGGACGGAAGAAGGTTGACTCCGAAAACACCCTTACTTCTAATATCATCAACGTCTCTAATCTCAGTAGCAGCGATGGTTTTACCTTCAACGGACAAAGTGGTGATAAATCAGGCTTCTCTGTTAGCAAAGCTGGAGATATCAACGGTGATGGTATTGATGACATCATTATTGGGGCAAAAGACGGAAATCCCAATGAAAAAGAATTTGCTGGCAAAGCATATCTAGTATTTGGGAAACAAGGTGGTTTCGATTCAACCTTAACCCTCTCCAATCTAAATGGCACAAATGGCTTTACCATCAATGGTATTGCGCCCTTTGACAACACTGGCTCGTCTGTCAGTGCTTTAGGAGATTTCAACAATGATGGTGTTGATGACATTATTATTGGGGCAATAAATGCTACTAATAGTTCTGGACAAGGCTATGTTATTTATGGTAGCAAAACAGGTTTTGATCCTACCTTTGAACTCTCAAGTTTCGACACACCTAACTACGACGGTAAAAAGGGCTTTATAATTGACGGCGTTGAAAATAGTAACTTAGGTCACTCAGTCAGTGGTGCTGGAGATGTCAATGGTGACAGTGTTAAGGATTTGATTATTAGCGCACCCTTTGCTAATTCCGGAGCAGGTGAAGCCTATGTGGTGTTTGGAACTGGAACTTCGGGAACTGGAACTTCGGGAACTGGGACTTCGGGAACTGGGACTTCTGGAACTGGGACTTCGGGAACTGGAACTTCGGTTGGTGTACCTGATGTTAATCAACCTTCCGCCAACGGTGGTAACTCTTTAAATTCATCTGAGCAAAATCCAATACAAATGAAATCGCTAGATCTACGGGGTATTACTAGTCTAGTAAATGTTGAATTTGTAGTTAACAGAGAAGCAAGTTACAACAATTTTGTTGGCTTCTACCGCGTGACTGATGAGAATGGCGGTATTGATACCAATAGTGATGGTAAGGCTGATATCCTTCCAGGACAGAATGGTTATACTCAAGCGGCTATTAATGGCCGTGTTTCTGATATTGCTTTGACTGTGAACAACGGTGGAACAGCAAATTTCAATAATACTCTTCAAGGTGGTGCCATGTATGTACCATTTATTGTGGTTAACAATACAATAAATACCAGTAATCCAGAAGCTTACTTCACCTTCTTGGGCGCTAACTCAGATGGTGTTGATCATGTGCGAGTTTTAGGCAATAATACCTTTGCTTTCGAGGATGTACGTGGTGGTGGTGACAGAGATTTTAATGATATAGTTGCTCAAGTCAAATTGACTTTTGCTTAAAAGACATTTCTCAGATTCATATCCCCGACTTCTTGGAGAAGTCGGGGATATTGTTAGCTATCAGACAGGGAATTTATTCCCTGTCTTCTCTACCCTATCTGCCCTGGATTCTTTAGAGGATGTTTTAAAAGTTTTCAAGGTATAAATTAACCCCTCTCCAAACCTCTCCCCGAAGCGGGGAGAGGCTTTGAAACCCCCCTTCCCAGACTTCGGCACGCTGCGCTAACGTAGGGAAGGGGGGCAGGGGGGTTAGGTTTTTGGAGATTATTGGTTTTATTTAATACTTCTCAAACACCCTCTTAAATGTGATTATACCTGTTTTCCAAAATATATTGTATAATTACCTTAGCTAAAAATAGTTCCAATTTAAAAAGATGGATCAACCTATTCTTAAATTTATTGTTACTCAAAATTATAAAAATCTTTCTTTATCTCAACCAGTAGAGTTAAAAAAATTAAATATTTTTATAGGTTCTAATGGTTCTGGCAAGAGTAACTTTATTAATACATTAAAATTTTTGAAAGATTGTTTAACCAGTCTAGCTGATGAAAATCGCGGTATTACTAGTTTTGAAGAAGCAATTAGTAGATTTGGCAATGATAGAATTTTAGATAATAGTGTTGATAGTCCTGCTGTAATTAAACTCCAATATGGTTTTTCAGAAATATTACAGTATAGGACTCAAATTAACAGTCCAGTTCTTGATATTGATTTATTTGCGGACAGGAAAAAACAGAAATTAACTATTCATCAAGAATCTTTATACAGTGGAGATGATTTACAAAATCCAGATTTATCACCATTTTATTATTATAAATTTCATAATCAAGAAATAGGTACAGGTGCTATATCAGTTATGAATAACATGATCACAAGTTCTGAATTATTAGATAAAATTCCCACAAATTTTCTAGGTTTAGCCATAATACCAAAACTATTAGAGAATAGTAAATATCCACTTACTAGTATACTTGCTCATAGAATGAGAACAGAATTAATTAATTTTATTTCTCAATGGCAATTTTATAATGCCAATAATATGGATTTGCATCAAATTAGAAATTCAGAACCAAAAATAGGTGCAAATGATATTTACTTATCTACATCAGGAAATAATTTACCTTTAGTATTTGAGAATTTAACCCAAGAAAATATTGATTTTGAAGATAGTATTAATCATGCTATGAAATGTATTTTACCCCAAACTCGTCGGCTTCGTGCTATTCGTTCTGGACGTTTATCATTAACATTAGAATGGCATTTTGAGAATATTAAAGAACCATTTTATCTAACAGAAATGTCCGATGGAACTGTAAGAATGTTATGCTGGGCTACGATATTACATTCTCCTATTTTACCTTCTTTACTAGTTATTGATGAACCAGAATTAGGTTTGCACGTATCCTGGATGCCAATTTTAGCAGAATGGATTAAACAAGCTGCTAGAAAAACTCAAATTATTATCACTACCCATAGTCCTGATCTTTTAGATCATTTTACAGATTGTTTAGAAAATGTTTATTGTTTTTATTCTCAAGATAAAACACATTTTTCCATGAAAACACTCTCACGAGAAATGTTAAACCAAAAACTAGAAGAAGGTTGGGAATTAGGTGATTTGTACCGTGTAGGAGATCCTACAGTGGGAGGTTGGCCGTGGTAGTTTGGGTATTTGCAGGTGGTGGAGAAGCGGAAGTTAGAGGATTAATTCCTTTTTTGAAAAAAAATTTTCCTGGTTGTGAATTTGAACGCAAAACACCAGCAAAAATTAAACTAGGACCCAAACCTGGAAAGGTAACTGGTTATGGTAAAACAGATAAAAGTTTAATTTATCAAATTAGTCAAGAATTACCTATTGCATTGAAAAATGAACCAAATAAATGTGATTTAATTTTAATTTTTGATGATTTAGATTGTCGAGATATTGAATCTCAAAGAGAGAAATTTTTAGCAGCAATATCTCAAATAACTGCTTGTGATCACATTCCTAAATATATTGCTTTTGCTGCACCTGAATTAGAATCATGGATTATTGGAGATTGGGATAATTCTATGGCAAAACATCCAGATTTTCGAGGTAAACATCAAAAAATGCGTTGGTGGTTAAGTACTCAAAAAAATGTTCCATTTGATGATCCTGAATCTTTTAGTAAATATGATCAAGATCGAGATTGTTGTCAAAATAAATTATCTCAGTTAATAGTTGATAGTAGCATTTTATTAGAATTTGATAGTCAACCTACACGATTTTCTAAGGGTTTACATACACCTTTAATGTTATTGGATATTGTACCAGAAGAATTACAAAAAAGATGTCCGTTATTTCGGCAATTTTATAATTATTTAAAGGATTTCTGTGTCCTGAAATGAAAATCCTCAAATCCTGTTCACGAAGTATGGTGTAATTACAGCAAATTGTCATCAAACCCGGAACATGAACCCCACCCCCAACCCCTTCCCCGCAAGCGATGAGGGGGCTAAGATGTACCTTATATGATTGGAAATCGCTGTAATTCCGTCTTATTACTTAGCACGAACTATTGCAGATTTAGCAGCAGATGAAAACCTCAACCCCCAGCACGTAGCCGAAGCAATTCAATATCGGACAATAGATAGAATGCAACAAAGAAAAAATAGTCGGTTTTAACCGACTTTAGCTATCAGACAGGGAATTTATTCCCTGGATTCCTGGATTCCCTGGATTCTTTGAAAGTTTTTTAACCATTTTGAGTATATATCCGAAATCTAGAGTTGACACTTGTAATTACTTGTGTCACACTTGTATCTATATAGCCCTTGGCAATAAGTGTCATAATCTGTGACATATCCTATCGTCTCCATAAATCATTTTAATACCAATAATTAATCAAATCCATGAATACCGTACTTAAACCCCTTCTCACCCTGACATACAACAAACTTAGCACCTTTGCTGGTTTAGATAACTTCTGGAATCTATTCGATACCACATTTGGTACACAATACAATCGTAGCGCGGCCGAAATTCTGCGTTTACAATGGCTATCTGGTGATTTTAGTCAAGTTCCACAAATTGAGATTTTCGATAATAGCACTTTTGGTAATGCTAACGGCGCTTATGCCGGCAGCACTAATAAAATTTATTTATCAGCTAATTTTATCGCAACTTCCACATCAGAAGCCATTAGCGCAGTTTTGTTAGAGGAAATTGGACATTTTGTTGATGCTCAAATTAATCAAATAGACACCCCCGGAGATGAAGGAGAAAAATTCTCAGCATTGGTGCGGGGACAGAATTTAACAACTCAGGAATTAGACAGAATCAACACAGAAAATGATTCGGCAAATATTACTGTAGACGGAAAAATAATTGCTGTAGAACAAGCTGCACCAATTGTTTTAACAGTGACAACAACCGCAGATCAAAATGATGGTAGTGCTACTGGTGGTTTATCGTTGCGGGATGCGATTTTAATAGCAAATGCTGATACAACCAATGATTACATTATTGAATTGCAAGGAGGACAAACTTATTCATTGAGTATTAAGAATACTGCTGCACTTAATGATGGTGGAGATGAACAAGCAGCCGTCAGAGGAGATTTAGATATTTTAGCTGGTGGAAAAATCACCATTAAAACTGTTGGCACTCAAAAAGCAATTATTGACGCAACAAATTTAAAAACCAGTTTTGCATCAGGCTTTGGAGATTCGGCAATTGATGTTAAAGACAATGCCTATTTGATTTTAAATAATGTAACGATTACTGGTGCATCTGTAGGTGCAGTTTGGATCGGCACTAATAGCACCGCAGAAATTAGTAATAGTCTCATTACTAATAATGAAATCACCGTCGCATCTGCTTTTTATGAGGGTAATCAGGATGGCAGTGGTATTAATAATTATGGAACTCTGCTTTTAAAAGACAGCACTATTAGTAATAATAAAGCTGCACGTTTTGGTGGTGGTATTTACAACAATGAT
Organism: Dolichospermum sp. OTE_75_concoct_329_sub; assembly: GCA_031376645.1. Taxonomy (GTDB): domain Bacteria; phylum Cyanobacteriota; class Cyanobacteriia; order Cyanobacteriales; family Nostocaceae; genus Dolichospermum. The sequence continues at coordinate 23,373 of JANMEE010000348.1, forward strand.
ACAGCAACAGCAATCATTAACAATACTACAATTAGTGGTAATACGGCTGCTCAAAACGCCGGCGGTATTTTAAACTTTGGAACGGCAACCATTAACAATACTACAATTAGTGGTAATAAGGCTGATAAACCCGGTGGTGGTATTTTCAACTTTGGAACGGCGACAATTACCAATACTACAATTAGTGGTAATACAACTAATGAAAATGGTGGTGGTATTGTCAATACTGGAACGGCGACAATTACCAATACTACAATTAGTGGTAATACAGCTAATCAAGATGGTGGTGGTATTTTCAGCAGTCAATCAACTTCAGCGACAGTAACAGGAAAAATTTATCTTAATAATAGTACCATTACTAACAACACCGCTGATTTAGATAGTAATAATACTGGCAGCGGTGGCGGAATTTCTAACGTCAGTGGTGCGGGAGAAGTTTACGCCAAAAACACCATTATTACAGGTAATTTTGACACCCCAAATAATAATAGTGCTGGTTTAAGTGCTACTTACATTCCTGATATTGATGGATCAATTAATGGCAATAATTACAACTTAATTGGCAACATAACAGGATCTAGTGGCACAATTGGCACGGGAACAGATATTGTTAACTCCAGAATTCTCCTTGGCACTCTACAAAATAATGGTGGTAGTACCCAAACCCATGTTTTATTCAATGGAAGTCCAGCAATTGATGCGGGTAATAATAGTCTAATTCCCTTGGATATAAATGATGTTGATGGTGATGGTAATACTACTGAAACCATTCCTTTTGATCAAAGAGGAACAGGTTTTTCTCGAATTGCAAATAATCGTGTTGATATTGGCGCATTTGAGTCTCAAGGAATCGCTCCTTCCAATCCATCTATTACCCTAGTCGTAAATACAACCGCAGATCAAAATGATGGTAGTGCTACTAATGGTTTATCATTGCGGGATGCGATTTTAATAGCCAATGCTGATACAACCAATGATTACATTATTGAATTGCAAGGAGGACAAACCTATTCATTGAGTATTAAGAATACGACTTCACTTAATGGTGGAGGAGATGAACAAGCAGGAGTCAGAGGGGATTTAGATATTTTAGCTGGGGGAAAAATCACCATTAAATCTGTTGGTTATCAAAAAGCAATTATTGACGCAACAAATTTGAAAACAAGTTTTGCATCAGGCTTTGGAGATTCGGCAATTGATGTTAAAGCAAATGCCTATTTGATTTTGAATGGTGTGACGATTACTGGTGCGTCTGTCGGTGCAGTTTGGATCAACCATAATAGCACCGCAGAAATTAGTAATAGTCTTATTACTCATAATGTAATCGCCGACGCATCTGCTGGCAATAATGTGACTAATGAAAATGGCAGTGGTATTAAAAACTATGGAACTCTGCTTTTAAAAGACAGCACTATTAGTAATAATAACGCTGACCGTTATGGTGGTGGTATTTTTAACAATGGAACGGCGACAATTACTAATTCCACTATTAGTGGTAATACGGCTTACAATAATGGTGGTGGTATTTTCAACGCTGAAATGGCAATAGCAACCATTACCAATACGGCAATTATTGATAATACGAGTAATTTTGGTGGTGGAATTAACAATTATGGTACGGTAAGCATTACCAATACTACGATTAGTGGTAACACGACTCATCAATCTGGTGGTGGAATTTTCAATCGTAATGATGGTGAGACTTCGAGTACAGTAGAAGCAAAAATTTATCTTAATAATAGTACCATTACTAACAACACCGCTGATTTAGATAGTAATAATGACGGCAAGGGTGGTGGAATTGCTAACATCTATGGTTATGGAAAAGTTTATGCTAAAAATACCATCATTGCAGGTAATTTTGAAACATCAAATAAGAGCGGTGGCGGTTCTGGCGTGACTTACTATCCTGATATTTATGGACCGATTAATGGCAATAATTACAACCTAATAGGCAACAGAATAGGATCTAGTGGCACAATTGGTACAGGAACAGATATTGTTAATTCTAATCCTAGACTGGGAATATTACAGTACATTGGTAATACCTATATTCATCCTTTGCTTGCGGGTAGTCCTGCCATCAATGCGGGCAATAATTCCCTAATTGCTGCTGATACACAAGACCTTGATTCTGATCAGAATACAACTGAAATAATACCACTTGATCAACGTAATTTACTCCGAATTTTCGGAACTACTGTTGATATTGGTGCTGTAGAAATGTCTAACGGAAGTGGCACAAATATTTTGCCAGAAGTTGAGGGAAATAATACTTTTGCAACCGCTCAAGTTATTGCTAATACAAGTTTTAATCGTCAACTAGTCGCCGATATTCAGGATTTTAATGGCAGTAATATTTCCACAACTTATGATCACGTTAGTATTCTGGGAACAGGAGATGGCACATTTGATTTATATCGGTTTAATGCGCTTGCAAATACTCAGTTAGTTTTCGACATTGACAACAATAATTTTGACACCATATTGCGACTGTGGAATCCCAATAATAACCAATTATTAAACAGTAATGATGATGGTATAGAAACCGGAAATACTGGTAACAGTACAGCATCATTTCTCACCTATAAAACACTAACAACAAGTGATTATGTCATTGGCGTTTATCGCTATTCGTCTTCTGCTTTAACACCTCCAGCAACAGGAGATAGTTACACCCTACATTTTTCTATATCAAATGATGTTCCCCCCAGCATTACCCTAGCAGTATCTCCCACTAGCGGATTAGAAGATGGTACAACCAACCTAATTTACACCTTCACCAGAACTGGAATTCCCACCAGTGCTTTAACCGTAAACTATAGCATTGCCGGGACAGCTAACAGTACCGATTATACTGGTGCAACACCAGGAACAGGCAAAACTATTACCTTTGCAGCTAATTCAGCCACAGCTACTTTAACCATAGACCCCACAGCAGATACCACCATTGAAGCTAACGAAACCGTATCCTTAACACTCGTTGCGGGAACAAATTACACCCTGGGGACAACAACAGCCGTCACAGGAACTATTACCAATGATGATTTGTTACCTAGTATTAACTTCAGTGCCAATCAAACCATTGTTGAAGGTTTCACAAGTCCCCAAAACCTTGGTTATACAGTTACTCTTTCCAGTGCCAGCGCCCAAAGCATTACCGTCAAATATGCCACTGCTAACGGTAAAGCCATAGCAGGATCAGACTATACCAGCACTAGCGGAACTCTCACCTTTAACCCTGGTGTTACCAGTCAACTCATCAATATTCCTATTCTCAATGATGCCATTAACGAAGCCAATGAAACCTTTAGTTTAACCCTGTCCTCCCCCACTAATGCCGACTTAGGTACAACCAAAACTGTAACGACAACCATCACCGATACCCTCAGTGCCTCTGTCACCACTACTCTACCAACCAACGTAGAAAACCTAACTTTAACGGGAACAACAGCTATCAACGGTACAGGTAACGCAGGTAATAACGTCCTCACTGGTAACGATGCTAATAACATCCTTGATGGTGGCGCTGGTAACGACACTCTCAACAGTGGTTTAGGTATTGATACCCTAATTGGGGGAACTGGTAACGATATTTATCGTGTAGATACCACCACTGATGTGATTACCGAAAATGTAGGAGGGGGAACAGATACCATTCAATCCAGTGTTACCTTTAGTCTTGCCAATT
>JANMEE010000012.1:0-8755 GCA_031376645.1 Dolichospermum sp. OTE_75_concoct_329_sub
ACCTAGCGTAAATTGGAAGCTTAAATATGTTCCGTTTTTTTTGGTATCGCGTTTAAAACCAATACCAGTTGGTAAACGCTTAGATACAAGCTTAAAGGTTTTAAGCAAGTCCTCAAAATCGCTGTAATTACCAGTTCCACCGATTTCTATATTTTCGCTCATTTTTCGCTCATTCAATTTTCAAGGTTCAGTTGAGAGAATGAGCAATAACGCTAGAATAAGGGTTTTAGGCTTAAAAGAAGGTTCAAGTCCTTTTATCCGCACTTGTAAATTATTACGGACATAAAAACAATACTTTTAGCCAAATGTGTACAGTGACTAATTATATGTCATTGGTAACAAATTAGTGTCGCTGTGACTATTTTGCTAGAGATATGTCCCTAGTTCAAAAATTACGGTCTTTTTCACCTATTAGAAAAATTGCGGGTAATGAACTCAAAAATGGATTTAAAAATGGTAATGATCAAGAAGTACCACAAGAGTTGATGGGTAAAAAATGGTTAGAATCTGGCAAAATGCCTAAGTATCAAATGAACATAGATGACTTAGATATTTTGCCATATAATAGAATGGGAGCTTCAAGAAAGCCGGAAATTTACAAAGCTCCATTGGTTATAATCTCACAAAGTATTGATAGAAATAAGGCATTTTCTGCTTTTAGTCAAGAAGATATTATTTACACACAAAAGTATTGTGGTATTTCTTTCTTAACAGAAAAAGTAGATATTGCTCACTATCTCAATGGTGTCATCAATTCGTCACTCATTAGCTATTTTTTATTCTTAACAGCTTCATCCTGGGGTATTGAGCGTGAAGAAGTTACAAAACAAGATTTAGAACGTATTTGTCTTCCTCAATTTAACAAAAATAATAAAGTATTGATTGATCAAATTATTGAAATAGAAGGTAGATTGCGTCAATCTCCCAGTAAATCTGTTGAAAAAGATTTAAAAAAACAACTTGATCAAGCTGTATTTGATCTCTATGATTTAAATCTGATGACTATAGAATTTGATGACAATGATATTATTCTATTTTCTGCTGTATATCGTGTTTTTCCTGCTTCCTGCTGTGGCTTTTGTCTATACTCATAGGCATCACAAGCAACTGTTTTGCCCGTTCTTGATTCCCCAACCACTCGACAGGATTACCGTGCTTTGCGCTTTCCATCCAACCAATCATGCAAAGTTATGACTTGCTGTAATGGCACAATACTTTTACTCTTGAGACGAGCAATTTCAGCTTGCAACCACTCATCATCCGGTTTTACCCCACCTAACTGTTGGGCGATCGCTTGTGCATCATCTGTCATTGTTTAAAATCCGTATTCTTCACGCAGTTGTTCATAGTCCCAAACCTCTAGTAGTCTGTCAAATAAATTTTGACGGATAAGAAACGAACCACGTATCCCTGACGGGACCGGAGGGATATAGGCACGTTCGCGAAGCGTCTCGTTAGAGATAGGACACGAAGGAAGAAGGAAGAAGGAAGAAGGAAAATGGCAACGAATGAACCCGTCAATTAGTTCGCAGAACTACAGTATTGATAAAAAATCCAATTAATCATTCTATGGAGTTCTCTAAAACCGTAAATAATACATTAACTGAGCGATCGCATCCCCTGATAATTCTAATCTTTGTTGAAAATCTACTAAACTTTTATAATAACCAGTAGACAAACGGGTTTCTACAACTTTTTGCGCTAGAGATAAATCTATAAAAGGAATTTTCGATAAACTCTCTACTGAAGCCATATTAGGATTAACTGGCTGAGGTTTATCTAAAGAACTATCATCATAATAATTGAAATTTAACATGGGTTTTAGCGGTTCCAATCGCTGTACAGACAAACCCAAAGCCGCAGCCACATCTTCAATACAGTAGAATACTACACCAGCGCGGGAAAGTTCCACAAGCGATCGCCCTTGATGAATTGATAACCCAGGTAAACGTAGCCAATCATCCACTGTTGCTTGATTAGCATCAATACCCAAACCCAATTCAGCAGCCATTTGAATTTCTTCCCCAGATTGTAAACGATAATAGGGGTCACTCAGCAACTTAGCGCGAAGCTTTTGCAATTTCAGATTTAAAGGTAGCCACTTATTCATTCTCCAACCAATCCTTTGACCAATTACCAATTACCAATTACCAATTACCAATTACCAATTACCAATTACCAATTACCAATTACCAATTACCAATTACCAATTACCTAAATCTGATCTAACATCTGACGACGTTTTTGCTCAAACTCATACTCAGAGATTAATCCATCTTGACGGAGTGATTCTAACTCACGCAAGGCATTAGCGACTGATTCCACTTGATTACCAACTTGAGGTGATACATTAGTAACTGATTCACCTAAGTTAAAACATCGATCAAAAGTTTCTTCCTCTTGAGTTAAATACCAAACCCCCTCAATAGCACTAGCTATCATGGCAATAGGTGTACCGGATACAGATAAAAAAATATAGATTATCCCCCAAAGTGGCTGTCCCAAGTAAAATTTATGTAAACCCGAAATTGGAAGTATCCCAGAAAAGGCCAAAACAGCAGCAATGGCACGGCTTTTTCGTTTAGTTAATATCATTTTATCCATAGCTGTTCTACTTAATTTGTGAACTGATGGGAATGTTACTTTACAATAAACTCATAAAATCAAAGATATTAACAAGAATACTTTATAGCGTATATATTACTCATACAGTACAATTAATCAAAATATTTTACTTACCAGGAATCGATTAAAGCTACTTTCATATATTGGTGTTTACTAAAACTATATTCGTAAATACTCAAAAATCATGATTACCATACTGACTTAAATTTCAACATGAAGAATAAGTCACCGAGTCAGAATCAATCAGTCGGGTATGAATCCCCCACTGATTGAAGACCACCAAATCCTAGAGTTGGTAGGGGTCTTAAACCCAGTTATTTATCCGTCACTCCCATAAAATTCTGACTCAGTGAGTCCTGAATTTTGTTCGATAAAACCCAGTAGCAGTCAAAAATTTAATCAATAATTATACAATGTCACGTAATTCCTTATCAACAGAATGGCTAAATTTGCTTATTGATCCTTATGCAGTGTTAGGGGTTTCTGTCAATGCTGATGAGCGTCAGATTAGTAAACGGTACTATATTTTAGCCAAACAGCTACACCCTGACAACTATATAAATAAGAACGAACCAGAACAAGAATTAGCTCAAATAGTATTTACACAATTGATTAACCCAGCTTATGAAAAACTTAAACAAACAAAAAAACGCCTAAATACGATAGCACTACTGCGTTCAGAAGCCAAAGTTTTAGATCCACAGACAGCAGTTGGTATCCAAATTTCTATCATTCAATCAATATCAACAATGTCTGCTGGAGAAGCAGAATTATTTTATGAAGACCTAGTTAAATTTTATGCGTCTTCTCAATATTCTTCACTACAACAATCATATCAAGCAACACAACAGCTAAGTGCGCTAAATATAGTTTACTTATCATACCAACAACTGACTGATGCTCCTAAACCTGTCATCCCCGCAGAAAAAAATCAAATACCTCCAAACACCTCATCTCCAAACACAATTCTGCAAACCGAGTCAAAATCAGAGCCAATAAACTATGCCCAACAGTACTATGAGAGAGCAGTAGAGTATTATAATCGAGAAAATTGGAACTTAGCAGTACAAGAACTGCGAGATGCTATTAAATTAGACCTAACCAATGCTGATTACTACGCACTACTAGGAGTAGTATATTTTCAACAGAAATTTTTAGGTATGGCTAAAGTTTATATTCGTCAAGCATTAAAAATTAATCCTCAACAACAACTGGCTTTGAAATACGCCGCCCTTTTGCAAATTAAAGTTAATACAACAGTTACTCCTCAATCAATGTCAAAAGCCTTGAGTATTGCTTCTTTATTAAGTAATTTTTTATCGAAGAAACTTTATTGACATTTCCCCTAACTCCATACACTTAAGGTCAGCCAATTTTGGATTTGCGTTAGCGAAGCGTACGCAGCGCAGCGAGTATTTTGGATTAATTCCGCCCTGAAGAGGCGGGGAACCTCTACCGAAAATTCTAGGGTTCAAAATCCAAAATCTAAAATCTAAAATCTAAAATTTTTGGGTGACTCGATTTTGGATTTTGGATTGACTCCACCAAACAAGTGTAGAAGCTCAAAAATTTTAGATTTTGGAGTGACAATTTTTCCGTTGTGAGAATGACCGGGCTTGTACCAAATTTTTTTAATCTAAAATTGAAAATCTAAACTTCCCGGTCAAGTAGTGAAATTTCGGTAAAAACCCCCACTTTAACCGAAGTAGTTTCCCCAGATGAATACTCTAGACTAAAATAGGATATAGAGGCAAAAATTAAAGCTACTGAAGTAATAGTGCTCAGTTAAAGAGAAGCAAAATGGGATTCTTCGACTCGGAAATAGTGCAGCAAGAAGCCAAGCAGTTGTTTGAAGATTATCAAGCACTAATTCAGCTTGGCAACAGCTACGGTAAATTTGACCGCGAGGGCAAGAAGCTGTTTATTGAGCAAATGGAATCCATGATGGATAGATATCGCGTCTTTATGAAGCGTTTCGAGCTATCGGAGGATTTCATGGCCCAAATGACCATACAGCAACTAAAAACTCAACTAGGTCAGTTTGGCGTAACTCCACAACAAATGTTTGAGCAAATGAACGTGACCTTAGAAAGAATGAAAGCGGAATTGGAAAAAACCAAATGACTGGGGATTGGGAATTGGTGACTGGCTTGAATTTTACCAATTACCAATTACCAATTACCAATTAATTTGATTTAGGACGTGGGAACTGGGAAGTAGGCTTAAACTTCTCTACTGGTACATCCTTGAGTGCTTTCATCATAAAATCTCGCCATATAGGGGCTACCATAACACCACCAGTTGCCCCACTAGCTAGTTGTTTGCTGTCGTCTCTGCCTACCCAGACAGCAGCGGTTAACTGCGGTACAGTCCCAATAAACCAAATATCTTTTTCTGAAGATGTGGTTCCCGTCTTACCAGCAGCAGGGCGACCTATAGCAGCATTTTTACCTGTACCTTCGTTAATTACCGAAGTCATGATATCAATAGTCGCTGCTGATGCCCAAGAGTCGAGAACTTGTTTAGGTTTGGGTGTATTATCAAGAATCACATTACCCGCACTGTCGGTAATGCGGACAATGACGGTAGGTGGTGACTGCCAACCATAATTAGCCAAGGTAGCATAGGCACTAGTCATTTCTAAGGGAGTGACACCAATAGCACCCAAAGGCAAAGATGTAACAGGTTCCATTGGACTCATAATCCCCAAAGTCCGGCAGGTTTCAATGACTTTATTCATTCCCACCGATTTACCAAGTTTAATCACTGGGATATTGCGAGAATGAGCTAAAGCTGTACGAATTGACATCGCTCCCGCAAAGCTACCATCATAGTTTTTCGGATAATACCAACCATTCCCATCTTGGTAGCTGACTGGAGCATCCACAACTGTGGTATCTGGTGTATATTTGCCAGTAGCAAAGGCGGTATAATAAACAAAAGGCTTGAATGAAGAACCTGGTTGGCGTTGAGCCTGGGTAGCGCGGTTAAATTCACTAGATTTATAATCTACACCACCGACAAGGGCTTTGACAAAATGAGTACGAGGATCAATTGCTACCAATGCCATTTGATTTTTAGATAATCCTTGGGACTGAAGCTTTTCATGCCATTCTTTGACAGTTTCTTCAGCCATTGTTTGGAATTTCGCATCAACCGTAGTCTGTACACGCATTCCCCCTTTGGTCAGGGCATCACGGCCAAATTTTTTCGCCAACTCTTGAGCTACAGTATTCGTGATATAAGGTGAGGCACTACCTTGAAAAGACCTGATTTTACCCAGTTTAATTGGTTGTTTTAGGGCATCATCATATTCTTTTTGGGTAATCCAATTCAACTCGATCATTCGCCCCAGAACTTCTTTTTGTTTCTGTTTGGCCGATTTCATACTGACAAAAGGGCTAAACTCTTCTGGTGCTTGGATTAAACCCGCCATCATAGCTGATTCACCCAAAGTTAAATATTCTGCTGATTTATTAAAATAACTGCGTGCTGCTGTTTGTACACCGTAATTGTTATGACCCCAATACACTTGATTGAGGTACATTTCTAAAATTTCGTCTTTACTAAGAATTTGTTCTAAACGAATTGCTAGTACAGCCTCTGCTAATTTCCGCGTAAACGCCCGTTTTTGAGATAAAAACAGGTTTTTTACCAACTGCATAGTAATGGTAGAACCACCTTCTTTTACACCACCTGCTACCATGTTAACAATAACAGCACGGCCGACACCTGTGGGGTTAATCCCATGGTGATCGTAAAAGTGACCATCTTCACTGGCTAAAACTGCGCGTTTTAGGTTAGGGGAAATTTTATTCAGGGGGACTACTTCTCGGTTAGCTTCTCCGTGAATACCAGTTAAAAGTTTACCTTTTATATCATAAATGTAAGTTGTTTCCGAGGGAAAAAAGTTTTTTATTTGTCTAACATCTGGTAAATTACGGAAACTAATGGCTAAACCCACTAGTGTTCCTGCGACAATAGAGCTAGTTAGGAGTGTCATGGATAGTAGAGTACCACCAGTTATCTGACCTACTCCTTTAAAAAACTCAAATCCAGATGAATCCTGCTCTTGTGGTTGTTTGTTTGCAAAAGTCCTAGACGACACGGCGATCTCACTTCCTCACTTGTAAATTTAAATGTAATTCATTAAATGGAAAAAGACAGTTAATTTTTTGCAATTATAGTAGTCTGACAGAGCAAAGAACAGATAATAGGTTGGTGAACATAACAGATTTAACTTTTAGAGTGAAAAGTATAGTTAATAGTGAATTTCCTAGTATGACGCAAAATTTCTCTTGGTTGCATCGTGGTGTGGCAGAAATTTTTCCACAACCCCATGATATTGATAATGACACGGAAAGTCTGGAAAAGCGGTTACTCAATTCTGACCGTCCGTTACGGATTAAGCTCGGTATTGACCCAACTGGGGCAGATATTCATCTCGGTCATAGCATACCTGTGCGAAAATTGCGAGCTTTTCAAGATGCTGGTCATACAGCGGTTCTTATTATTGGCGATTTTACGGCGCGGATTGGTGATCCTACTGGTAAATCAGAGGTGCGTCGTCAGTTAACAGAAGCTGATGTAGCACAAAATGCTCAAACTTATCTTGACCAAGTGCGTCCTATTTTAGATTTTGATACTCCTGGTCGGTTAGAGGTACGTTATAACTCAGAATGGCTTTCTTGTCTAGATTTGGGGAAAACTTTGGAATTACTTTCGACCATGACTGTAGGCCAAATGTTAGCTAAGGAAGGTTTTGCGGAACGTTATAAACAAGAGAGTCCCATTTTTCTCCATGAGTTCCTGTATCCACTGATGCAAGGTTATGATTCTGTAGCTGTGGAAGCTGATGTGGAATTAGGAGGGACTGATCAAAAATTTAACATTGCTGTGGGACGAGATCTACAACGCCATTTTAATTTAAAACCTCAATTTGGGCTGTTATTACCAATTTTGATTGGGACTGATGGTGTACAAAAAATGTCTAAGTCTTTAGGTAATTATGTGGGATTGGGTGAACATCCTTCCCAAAAGTATCAAAAACTTCAAGGTGTGCCAGATAATTTACTGGCACAGTATTTTGAATTACTCACAGATTTACCTTTGGATAGTTTGCCAGAAAATCCGCGCTACGCCCAAGAATATCTTGCCTGGGAAATTGTCCGTCAGTATCATGGCGAACAAGCGGCTAATGAGGCGAAGGAAGCGGCTAAAAGTGGTGGGAAGGAAGGAGCATTGCCGGAATTTTCTCTAGCTGCTGTTTTGCAATTTCCTGTTAAATTAGCTTATATTCTTGGTGCTACTGGTTTGTGCAAAAGTAACGCTGAAGGTAAACGGAAAATTCAAGAAGGTGGTGTTCGCCTAGATGGTGATAAAGTTACTGATGTGGATTTAACTTTTGCTGAACTTAGCGAATTACAGGGTAAAGTTTTGCAAGTTGGTAAAAACAAGTTTGTGCGTTTAGTAGCGTAGCCATTAGTAGCAACTGTTTTGAATGTTATGGTTGGGTTGAGAAAACCCAACAGCTAATGAATATTTATGTGAAAATTATGACAAATTTAGCAGAAAAATTAAATTCAAACTCAAATTTGCTTCCCAATGCCAAAAATTAATAGAATTTGGAGCTTATACAAAATGAGTAAAATCGCACCCGAACTATTAGATGTAGTAGCACTCACAGTTGATTTACCTGAGTACAACTTGTTGCGAGGTCAAGTTGGTACAATAGTTGAATTATTAGCTGATGGTACTGCGTTTGAAGTAAAATTTAGCGATAGTAATGGACAAACTTATGAATCTATCGGTTTACGTCCAGAGCAAATTATGGTGTTGCATTTTGAGCCAACATCTCCTAATTTAGTACGGGAAATGGTTACAGCGTAAGTAATTGTAGTTGCTTGTGTAGATAAATTGGGGGGTGTAAGCGATCGCTATTCAAGTATATTTAGTTTGATTATTATAAGAATAATCATGACTTCTGAAAAAATTATTGTTCTTTTAGATGTACCAGATTTAGAGAGTGCAATCGCTCTGATTGAGATTAAACCTAAAGCCAGGGAATAAATTCCCTGTCTAATAGCTAAAGTCGGTTAAAACCGACTATGTTTAATATCTTTTTTGAACA
>JANMEE010000015.1:0-6793 GCA_031376645.1 Dolichospermum sp. OTE_75_concoct_329_sub
CCGAAATATAATGGTGACTAATACTGCTTGGGAAAATTTAATCAAGGCTTCTAATTCACTGGAGATCAGCGTCAGTGAGTTAATTGAAAGAGTGGGTAGAAATATGTATGGCAATATCAAGAAAGATGACTGTGACTAAAGTTACACGAGTCACTTATATCTCACTGGCTTTAGCCGCTGAGTTTTACGCTTAACGGCTGTTATTATAATTCCAGGATACTTCTAGATTTAAAAATATTGGCTCTTGCGTTGTTTTTATGGTGATTGATTGAAAATCGATTATAACAGTTGGTCAATTCGTCACTCACGCATATTCATCTCATCACCTCCCCATCGGGTAGGTGAGAGGCTTCTACTGTTTAAGCTAAAAGGAAAAGGGGCAGGGGGAAGACCGGGACAGGTTTGGACTCCGCACCGTATAAGTGTCTTAGAAGAACGGGGCTTGTACCCATGTTCCGCACCGAAAAGCGCGTTGGGGGAAAGGGTTTGTTCCCCCTACTAAAAAGCTCCCTTCCGCCCTGTCTCTTCCGATCAAAAGTATTCACACTGGGTGCATCATGAATCAAAATTATACATTTAAATTTAACTCCTCCACAGCCTTAGAAGCACTCAAAGCAGGTAAATACGATCGCCTGGACTTTTACGAAGCACGTCTAGACCTATTTAAACTCTCGGTCATGGCAGACTATGACCAGTTAGTGTGCCTTCCCACCCTCACTGCCATTGACAAATATTGGTATCAAATTGAAACAGCCCGCAAGGTTCTGAGACAACTGGGTGGACGGGCATTATTGGCAGATGAAGTGGGTTTGGGCAAAACCGTTGAAGCCGGAATTATCTGTGCTGAGTATTTAGCTAGAGGCATGGTACAGTCCCTACTCGTACTCACTCCCGCATCCCTGGTTTCTCAGTGGCAATTAGAATTAAGTGAAAAATTTAACATTGCCACTATTACCACAGATAACCGTGACCCTCAACAACCCCTAGAAGATTTTTGGACGCAGAATCCCCGCATTATCGCTTCACTCAACACTGCTAAATCTGCCAAGCATTTTTCTCATGTCACCGGTCGCACCTGGGACTTGGTAGTTGTTGATGAAGCACACCACCTCAAAAATCGCACGACTCTTAACTGGAAGTTGGTAAACGCCCTGAACAAGCGGTTTATCCTCATGCTGACTGCAACCCCAGTCCAGAATTCGCTGATTGAACTATTCAATCTCCTGACTCTACTAAAACCAGGTTTATTGCAAACAGAAGCTGCGTTTAAAAAAGAATATGTTGATTCCAGAAATGGACGTATTCCCAAAAATCCGGAAAAACTGCGTTCCTTGATGCGGGAAGTGATGGTACGCAATACCCGCGCTTTGGTAGATGTGAAGTTACCAAAACGATTTGCTACTACAATTACGGTTGCACCTGCGGCGGGTGAACAGAAACTTTACCAAGATTTGAGTGATTATCTGCGTTCTTCTGAAGATAAGTTAGACAGACTTTCTCGAACTAATTTGTTAATGCGGGCTGGTTCTTCCCCTGGTGCTTTGGCTGACTCTCTCAAACAATTGACTAAACGCATACCTGATGATGAAGAATTGAAGTCTTTAGCTAAACGTGCCGCACAGGTAAAACAGGTAGAGAAAGCGAGAGTATTGATAGAAATGCTGTCCAAATCTAGTCAGAAAACATTGGTTTTCACTACTCACAAAGCCACCAGTGAATATTTAGCTAAAACTCTGTCAGCAGCAAATATTCCCTTTGCAGAATTTCAAGGGGGGATGTCCTTAAAAGCCAAAGATGAAGCGATCGCTGCTTTTCGGGATACTGTTTCTGTACTGTTAGCATCGGAAACAGGTGGAGAAGGGCGGAATATTCAGTTTGCAAATGCGATCGTAAATTATGATCTGCCTTGGAATCCTATGAAAATAGAACAGCGCATTGGTCGTATTCACCGCATTGGCCAAACCCAGGATGTATTTATTTTTAACTTTTGTTTAAAAGGCAGCATTGAAGAATATATTCTGCGAATATTACATGACAAAATCAATATGTTTGAATTGGTGGTAGGTGAGATTGAGACAATTCTAGGGAATGTAGATGATGAATTTGATTTTAGTGAAATTGTCATGGAGATTTGGTTAAAAAATCAGAAAAAACCTGAATTAGATACAGCTTTTGACCAATTGGCAGATAATTTGTTGAAAGCTAAAGACCAGTATCAGCAAGTTCAGGAACTAGATGAACAGATTTTCGGCGAAGATTTTGAGGCTTAGGGATTGGGGACTCGTGTCCTTTTAGGCATAAACGATAAGGGCTAAAATCCGTCAATACCCCACTAACACCAATCAATAATTCTATTCATCTAGTAGTCCGTCAAATACACCTTGACGGATCAAGAAGAAATGAACCGCGAAGGAAGAAGGAAAATTTATTTACCCGTCAATTAGTTCTTGACGTTTATCTTTCAGCTATGCCAGTAGTAATTAACTCCTCTCTATAGAGCCACGCTTCTTTAGCTGTTTGAAAACCTCCTTGGTATAAACTTTCTCTTTGACCTTTGATTCGATAGCCTACTTCCCAAGTATCTTTTGGTTCTCTTGTAAAGAAATATTTAATTTTATAAAGCATTACTCGTTGTCTTTTGTCATTTCCGCAATGACTATTGTCTTCTACTTTACTACCATCTTTTTTGATTCCGTAGAAGCGTTTTTTATTTTTGTCTATATGTACTTCTACAACCTCACCTAAGTGATTTGATTGCAAAATAATGATTCCTTCTTTGATAAGATGGTTTTTAGGGTTATGTTTAGACATTAATCTTTACTCCTGCTTGTGTACTGTTTGAGTATTTTAACTCACCAAGCATTAATAGTAAACTAATACTATAGTGAGAGTCTACCAGTATTGTAATAGTGTTTATTTTATCTTTACACTTAAACTCCTTAGTATTAAATATATCTCCATCTTCACCGTCTCAGCCCTTACAGTATGAGCTACGACATTACTATTTTCTACCGATGAAAATCTAGCAGTTATTCTCAAATACCCAATCCCAAGATGATTTCAGATCCAATTATTTCCACATTAGAAAAAATTATTGCGTTACATGATGGTATCGCAGAACCAGCTAGTGAACACACTTTGAATGTTTTGCTAACTGAAAATTTAGCGTCACTACTATCCCTACCAGAAGATGTTACATTTACAACAAAAGCTGATGTATCTCAAAGTGTTTTTGTTACTTATCATTCCGAAGTATTAAATAAATTATCTGATTTATTATCTACTACAGGACAAGTTAGTGCATTAGGTATTAAATATGATGGATACCTCAAAAACACGAATTTTGATAAGCTGCTTACGGAAAGATTTGTGGCTCAAAATGGCTTAATTAAATTTGTTGATGCTAAACCAGAAATCACCCGTTATATTTTATGTAATGTAGCTTACACAGCGAATGCCGAAGAGAAAAGAATTGGTTTAGTTTCCTTTATTATCAATGAATTAACGGGAGTAACACCAGTAGAAATTGGTAATGCTTTATTCTGGGAAGCTGATAGAATTGCAGTAGATGAACAAGATTTAGAATTATCACTACCAATTGCTGATTTGTTAAATTTAATTGAAACCCGCAGCGAAATACTAGTTAGTCAAACTTTGGAAAATTGGCAAGCTAAATTAATTAGAGCAAGAACTAGGGATGAAGAGCGACTCAAGGATTATTACAACACAATCAGTGCCGAAATTCTTAGGAAGATAGAATCTAAAGGTTTGATAGATGCCGATAAAGATAAGGAATTAGCAAGAATTGAAGCAACAAATAAAGAGTTAGAGAGAAAATTATTAGATGTGCAAGAGCGTTATACAATGAGTGTAGAGGCTTGGTTACACAGTTCCATGATTATCCATTTACCTACGGTACATATTCAATTCTCTTTACAAAGAAAGAAAGCAAAACGGATTGTCACAGCAGTTTGGAATCCTTTTACTAAAATTATTGAACCATTGCGTTGTGAAGTTTCTGGTGAACCTGTTTATGATTTTTATTTAGATGATGCAGATGCTAAAATTATCTCCACGACTGTTTGGAAGAAATGATTTATATGTCAAATCCCAAGGGACAATTTTCTCTAAAATCAAAGTTAATATAAAATTAAAGTTAACATATAGCGTTCTGATTTGATTTATAAAATAATTCATGAAGGCTAACTATGGGGTTTATGGAATGATTTTTGTTCACTTTTTTCTAGAATGGCTATATAGCAATTCGATTTAATTTTTGGATTTATTTATGAATAGATTATTTGTTAATATCGGGAATAGGACATGAACAATTAAGATATACCCCATGCCCAATGCCCCATGCCCACTTAATAAAAGAGGATAATTATGAGTGAATACCAGTATTATGAATTTCAAGCTTTAGATAGAATATTAACAAAAACTGAACAAAGTTACATTGAAAGTCTTTCTAGTCGAGTGGAATTATCACCAACAAAAGCAGCTTTCACTTATAGTTACGGTGACTTTCGGGGCAATCCCCAAGATTTGTTAGAAAAGTGTTTTGATGTCATGTTGTACATGGCTAACTGGGGAACTCGACAGCTTTTATTTCGGTTGCCGAAAAAACTGGTAGATGCTACTTTGATTAAGCAATATTGTGTAGATGATTGTATTTCGGTTTCTAATACTTCAAATTATCTAATTCTTGATATCAATATCAATGATGAAGAATATCAAGATTGGATAGAAGGTGAGGGTTGGCTGTCTAATTTAGCATCACTAAGAAATGAATTACTACAAGGTGATTTCCGGGTTTTATATTTGGCTTGGTTAAAAGCGAAAACTAGAGTCTGCGATGATTATGAGCTATCTGAAGATGAGTCAGATGTACTAGAACCACCTGTACCTGCCAATTTGCAAAAGTTGTCGGACTCGCTGCAAAGTTTTGTTGAGTTTTTTAAGGTTGATAATGATTTAATTACAGTAGCAGCAAAAGCTAGTAATTCTACACAGGCAGAATTTACATCTTTAGAAACATTAATTCCCACTTTACCAGAAGCAGAACGCAACGATTTTTTGGTTAAAGTCCTCAAGAATGAGCCATTAATTGGAGTTCAATTAGCAAAAAGATTGAAAGAATTATCTAAGAGTCAACTTACTTTAGTTCAAAGTAATGGTAATAGACGATTGCTTTTTCAACTAATAGCTAGTGCCAAGGATTGTAGCAAACTTCGCCAACAACAAGAGCTTAAAGCGGTAAAGGAGGCAAGAATTCGTCAATTGTTAGCACTAGTTCCCAAGGAAGCCAAATTATGGGAGGAGGTTTTTAGATTAATTGCTTTCAAACAATCTAAATCCTATGATGATGCGATGGCTTCGCCCGCCGCAGGCATCGCACATTTGAGAAATCTACGCGATTTAGCTGAATATCAAGGAAAGCTGGAGCAGTTTAAGTTACGCGTTCAGGAAATGCAAACAGATTACAGCAATCGTCCTGGTTTACTCTCACGTTTACAAAAGGCAGGGTTATTAAGTCTTTAATTAACCAAGTTCTTGGGGAAAGGAGCTTTCTAGCGGGAGGAACAAGCCCTTTCCCCAAAAGCGCAAAGCAGAGCGGAACATGGGTACAAGCCTCGTCCTAGCAGGACTCTTAAACGGGAAGGTAGCGAGAACTTCGTGAGTGAATGGAACTAATCGCTGACATGGACTATCCTTCCCATCCTAGCTCTCTGAGCTTCATGGCGACGTGTTGTTTGAAACCCTCATGGTTTTCTATTCCCTCTTCTACCCATCTAAGCTTAAAATCACCACAGTCAGAGTAGTGTATAAGTTGAGTCATTCCTTGCAGTGATATAAGTTCATAACCCAGGATTTCTTTGGCGGCAGGTAATTTCCTCATCTTTCTTGGGTCTTTTTCCGACCAAATGATTTTTACTTCACGATCAAATGCTTTTTTTCTCCCTATCAAGTAAGGTCTGATGTCATCAGTATCCTTTACAAACTTAATCAGGTGAGTCAACTTACGATCTTGTGTGAGAAATGCCATATCTCCCTTTTTGATTTTGGGGTCACGGGCTGCTCCCTCGTTCCAAAACATCAACCTGAAAAACTCACCATCCTGCCTAGTGCAACCACCAGCAGCTTGAAACTCATTCTCGTCATAAGCCCAGCCTCCACCGTCCTGTCGTGCTATATTCTTGATCCACTTTAATTCTTCCAATACCATTTGTTTGTTCTCTTAAATAAAGTTACTGTCACGACGTTTTCACCATCTTTAAATTCACTTATTGAAACTATTGCAAGGAGTATGTCACAAAATGAGATTTATACAATGGCGAAAACTTCATGATACTAGCAAAAATCAGTCCTTATGATGTCTAAAGGATTTCAGCCCCAATTTTTGTGTAATTAATTTTGTCCAATTACTTAAAAAGCGTCATACCAACAGAGTTGGGGGCAGAAAAAATTGGCGCACAAAATTTATCTCTGGGAAATTTGTGCGCCATGGCGCACAAAACAATCCGCAAAGAAAATTCACTCAATGACAAATTTTCGGAAACTGACGCAATAATCAGGGGTTTAGCGATCATGAGTTAGCTGAAAAGCCGACTGTATCAACTTCTTGATTTTATGGCGGTAAATAAGTATACACAAGAAAAGCAAAATGTATTGCGTTTTGTAAAATGCCTGAAACTCAATCAGAATATCGCATTCACATAACTTTACATACCGTTACATGACTTGAAATTTCTCGATCAATCTACTTACTAGCTATTACAAAAATCATCCAATC
>JANMEE010000047.1:0-36759 GCA_031376645.1 Dolichospermum sp. OTE_75_concoct_329_sub
ACTGCTGAAGCCCAGGTTAACGTCGCTATAGATGTAGCTGAACAAATTCGGGATGTGTTATTAGGACTACCGGCTCGTTCCGCTGTGAATATTCCCGGACTCGGACCTGATATACTAGAAGAACTCAAGCCCTACATGGAATTAGCGGAAACCTTGGGGAACTTAGTTGGCCAACTCACCGGTGGTAGAGTCGAGACACTTAATGTTACACTGCAAGGAGAACTGGCAACTAATAAAAGTCAGCCCTTAGTTATAGCCGCCCTGAAAGGACTACTTTACCAGGCATTGCGGGAACGAGTAAATTATGTCAACGCCACCATAGAAGCCAAAGAGCGGGGCATTCGAGTTATTGAGACACGGGATGCTTCGGCACGGGATTATGCTGGTTCATTGCATCTACAAGCCACAGGGACTTTAGGTACACATTCTGTCACAGGTGCTTTATTGGGTGATAAAGAAATTCACTTAACAGACGTTGACGGTTTCCCCATTAACGTCCCCCCTAGTAAATATATGGTGTTTACCCGGCACCGTGATATGCCCGGGATTATTGGTAAACTCGGTTCTCTCCTCGGTAGTTTTAATGTCAATATTGCCAGTATGCAGGTAGGCCGGAAAATCGTGCGTGGTGATGCTGTTATGGCTTTGAGCATTGATGATCCTTTACCCGATGGCATTTTAGCGGAAATTAAAAAAGTAGACGGCATTCGAGACGCGTATACAGTGACACTATGATTCTGAACTGTGATTCTTTTGATTTATTTGATGAAGATGATTAGAGGACTCCACAAAAAAGATAGTCCAGTCTCGTGGGATGGGCATCCTACCCGTCCTGATATTATTAGCAGGCTGTTTGGCCTGCACCACAAGAGGATTTGGGATATTTTTTTATTTGGAAGTCTCTTAGATGATTAGATAAATCATCCTCATTATAAAAATCAAATAAATCATAGTTCAGACGACGATTTATTTAATGAAAATGATTAATTTATATGGCAAATACTTGGTGGGAATTGAATATTTTATCTGAACCAGATTTAGAAGATACTATATTTTGGCGGTTAGAAAAATTTGGCTGTCGTGGTACAGCAGTAGAGATTAAGAGTAATGTCTCCTTTGTCAAAGCTTATTTACCCAGCTTTAAAACACAATTACTAGATTTGGCTGCTTTAACACTGTGGCTGCGTCAAGATGCAATGTGTGTAGGACTTCCTTCACCCATAGTGAGTTGGGGTTTAATTGACGAAGAAGACTGGTCTAGTAGCTGGAAACAACATTGGCAACCCGAAGAAATAGGCGATCGCTTCCTGATTAACCCCGCTTGGCTACCTTTACCTGAATCCTTAGACCGGTTGGTAATTCGGCTTGATCCAGGTGTAGCCTTTGGTACAGGTAATCATGCCACTACTCAATTATGTTTAGAATCGCTAGAAATGCGATTCGGTGAAGTTCCCCAATCCTTCCTTGACAGTCCAGAAAAGGGAGAAGCCTTAATCATTGCCGATATTGGTTGTGGTTCAGGTATTCTAGGGGTTGGGGCAATATTATTAGGTGCAGGTAAAGTCTATGCCGTTGATAACGATCCTTTAGCAGTAAGATCTACCTTTAGTAATCGCGCTCTTAATGATATCCGTCCAGAATCTTTAATCCCTATTGAAGGTAGTGTGGACATGATACAGAAAACAATTAATCAGCCAGTAGACGGTATTGTTTGCAATATTTTAGCAGATGTAATTATTGAATTACTTCCAGAAATGACCGCAATTACCAAACCTACTACTTGGGGGATATTTAGTGGTATTTTACTAGAACAATCGAAAGCCGTAGCTGATGCTTTAGAACAAAATGGTTGGATAGTGGCTACTCTCTGGAAAAAGAAAGAATGGTGTTGTTTAAATGCCCGTCGTTCTTAATTATTTTCAAAACAGTTTTCTCTATTTTAACAATAATTACTAGAAGCAAAAAAGCTCAAAGCAATTATTAATAAATCTTCTCAAATTTCAAATCTCAAATCTCATGGTATTAGATTATCAACACACATTAAAACCTGAAAAAATCTATGATGTAGTCATAGTTGGT
Source organism: Dolichospermum sp. OTE_75_concoct_329_sub (assembly GCA_031376645.1). Classification (GTDB taxonomy): domain Bacteria; phylum Cyanobacteriota; class Cyanobacteriia; order Cyanobacteriales; family Nostocaceae; genus Dolichospermum. The sequence goes on from JANMEE010000047.1 coordinate 2,080, forward strand.
GCTGGACCAATTGGTTTAGCAACTGCGATTGGTTTATACCAACGCGGTATAGAAAATATCTTAGTCATTGATCAAACTCGTGCCTTTCGTCCCATTGGTAGAGGATTAGACCTGCTCGCTAATGGATTAAAAGCTCTCAAATGTTTAGATATTAATGCCTATACAGCAGTAATACAACCCACATTATCCAAGCAGCAAAACTCAACTAAAACTCCTTCTGTATGGTCTATCAAAAATCTTGAAGGAGAGTTAATTCTGTCAAGTCCTCTTAGTTTTGATGACTGGGTTCAAAAATATAATGAAGGTCGAGTATCAATAGCTTGGTATGAATTACAAACCATTCTCAGAAATTTTCTTCCCCCAGAAAGAGTTCAGTCTAATCATCGCTGTATTAATGTTATAGATGAACCTGAACTTAACTGTGTGCGAATAGATTGTGTCTCTGATACTAGCGTCGCTCCTAACCCCTATGCTCATTGGGAAAAAAATCAAACTTCTGATAACAATGTAGAAACGATTTCTCCCTCATCAGCAACAACATCTTTCCGGGCTAAATTAATTATTGGTGCAGATGGAATTAACTCTACAGTTCGGCAAATAATTTATCAAAATAGTCCTGACTCAGCTTTTGCGAAACCACAATATTCTGGATTTGCAGCTATATCTTGTCGAGGTATAACTGATATTCCCCAAGAAATACAAACAGAAATAGAAACAAGATTTTTACAAGATTCATCAGTTGTCACTATTAGCAATGATCAAACAACTTTAAATTCTGATTTGCATAATCGAGTCAGGATGATTTTATTTTGCGTAAATGGTCAATTTGCATATATTCTTCATTTACCCGTACCTCTAGAATTATTACAAGGAAAAACAGAGACTAATTTACTAAATTTAGCTCAACAAGAAATCGCCAAAGCTGGCTTTCCTGATTGTCTCAAACAGTTAGTAAATCTCTCTCCTCCTACTAATATGGAGCAGCGTCCTTACTACATTCATCCTGTTGTTAGTAAATCCCATGATACTACCATTCAACCAACATGGCATAAACAGCGAATTGTCTTAATTGGTGATGCTGCTCACGGAATGCCTCCTTTCATGGCACAAGGAGCAAACCAAGGCTTAGAAGACGCAATCACAATTACTACTCTCGTCGCCAAAATAGCCAAAAATAATGATTGGGATAATCTCCAAATTATAGCTGAAAGTTTTGCCAACTATGAACATTTGCGTCGTCCATTTATGGAATATATCCAATCCGCAACATTAACCGGATTTCCTCATTCTTCACCGCAACAAAGAGAGGACTATAACCACAAAGTCTTTACTCGTAATTTTGCAGCTTTGTAATTTCTATTTACCAGAAAAAATACCCGTTTAATTCATGAATAAACAACTACAAGAATACAATCCCAGTGGTGTAGCCCAAATCAATGGTAACTTTCTCGGATTACCTGATAATTACGATTCTGCTAACTTGATTATCATCCCTATCCCTTGGGAAGTCACGGTTTCCTATCGTGCAGGAACAGCCAGCGGACCACAGCGAATGTTAGATGGTTCACTGCAAATAGATTTATTTGATTTTGATCATCCTGATGGTTGGAAACAAGGAATATTTATGCTAGAAATTCCCCAAGAAATGATCGAAAAGAATAACTATTATCGTCAAGAAGCAGCCAGAATTATTGCCCGTCAAGCCGAAGGTAAATCCCTCACAGATGCACCAGATTTAACTCCTGTTCTAAAAGCAATTAACCAAGCTGGGGAACAGGTAAATCATTGGTTATTTACCCAATCGCAAGCGGCAATGAATCAAGGTAAAAAAGTCGCTGTTATTGGTGGTGATCACAGTTCACCATTAGGGTACTTTCAAGCTTTAGCTCATCAATATGATAACTGGGGAATTTTACATATCGATGCTCATGCAGACTTACGTAATGCCTATGAGGAATTTGAATTTTCCCATGCTTCCATTATGTTCAACGCCATAAAAATACCGCAAATTTCTAAATTAGTCCAAGTAGGTGTGCGGGATATTTGTCATGATGAAGTGCAAATAATTAATCAATCTGATGAACGCATTATTGGTTATTATGATTCAGCAATTAAACAACAATTATACTCTGGTAAAACTTGGCTGAATTTATGTCAAGAAATTATCAGCCATTTACCAGAAAAAGTTTATATCAGTTTCGATATTGATGGTTTAGATCCTAAACTTTGCCCTAATACAGGTACTCCTGTTCCCGGAGGATTGGAATTAGAACAAGTTTATTGTCTATTCCGAGAACTGTTAAATAGTGGCAGAGAAATTATTGGTTTTGATGTCTGCGAAGTTGGTGACGGTGAATGGGATGGTAACGTTGGTGCACGAATAGTTTACAAGTTAGCAAATTTACTATATTTATCCCAGAAATAGGCAAAAGGCAAGAGACATAATAATAATTTCTCTTCATCAATTAGACATCTGGTAGAAATAAAATGTGCGTATCCCAGAACCCTTGTAGAGACGTTCCATGGGTAGGGATTCTCGGCTCTACATCCCTTACGACCAAATGTCTATTACCAACTACCAATTTTCAAGCTGTAATTGCGGACGGGTTTTGTCCCGTCCTTTATTTTTGGCTATAAAAATGATTTCTTATCAGATTATAGGAAATTTGCATACATACTATAGGAAGATGCGAGAAATAGATCATAAAGGTTAGATTAATTCGGGATGTTGTTATGCACTGGATTTAAGTCAAGGTTTGGTTATTAGCCAAACCTTTTTTATTGCTGATTTTTTCCAGGTTGGGGATTAGAGAGAAAAATTAGCTGAAACTGTTCTCTGTTAATTGTTCCCTACCCATTAATTACCTAAAAATTTCATCAAGTCTTTGAGGTATCAATAGTATCACTTCCTACCCATTTTTGCAAAGTTGCTGCTAATTCAGAAATACTACAAGGTTTGGATAAATAATCATTCATTCCTACATCAATACATTTTTGTTGATCATCTTTCATTGCAAAAGCACTTAACCCAATAATTAAAATATCTTTTGTGTGGTGATTTTGACGAATCCGACGGGTTGCATCATAACCATCTAAAATTGGCATTTGACAATCCATCAAGATTAAATCATAGGCTTTTTCTTGCAGTTGTTCTATAACAGCTTCACCATTTTCTACAATATGGCAATTATAGCCAATTTTTTTGAGTTGATTTTTGATCACTTTTTGATTAATTATATTGTCTTCAGCCACAAGAATATTTATTCTATTAATTGAATTTTCTTGTCTATGATTATATGGAGTTTTTTGATCACTCGAAGACTTTTCAGGTAATGGATTTAAAACTTTCAATTTAGTAGTAAACCAAAAAGTTGAACCCTGATCAATAATACTATTTGCACCAATCTCACCTCCCATTAATTCTACTAAATTTTTACAAATAGATAACCCTAAGCCTGTACCTCCAAAGTTACGGGTTGTTGTCTTTTCCACTTGAGAAAATGGTTGAAATAGCTGCTCTTGCCCTTGTAAGCTAATGCCTATACCAGTATCTTTAACCGCAAAATATATTTCTATTTCGTTTTGTTGAAGATGAGATGAACTATCATATTTTTTAATAATAACTGTAATATCTCCTTGCTGTGTAAATTTAATGGCATTACCAATTAGATTCAGCAATATTTGCCGTAAGTGGTCAGAATCACCTAAATATCTAACGGGTAAATCTGCCATTTCCAGACAAATTTTTAATCTTTTTTCTAGTAATTTTGCACATAATAAATCTATAATTTCTTGAATTATATCTTTTAAAATAAATTCTCTTATTTCTAGGGATAGTTTTCCTGCTTCTAGTTTAGATAAGTCTAAAATGTCATTAATTATATTGAGTAAATTTTTACCGCTAGATAAAATTATATTTATCGAATCTTGCTGTTCTTGACTTAAATCACTTAAAGACAGCATTTCTGCCATACCTAAAATTCCATTCATAGGAGTACGAATTTCATGGCTCATATTAGCTAGAAATGTACTTTTAGCTTGAGTAGCTGCATTAGCTTTGTCTCTTTCTTGCCTCAATTCTTTAACCAATAAACCTTGCTGAATGGCTATAGAAATTTGCAAAATCATCTCATCTAAAAAGTTAATTTCTCGTTGTTGCCACACATGAATTCGATGACAATAATGAATTATTACTAGTCCCCACAAAGGAGAAGATAAAGTATTAATAATAATAGGGAATGCCGCTACAGATTTAATTTGTAAACCCTTTAATAATTCGTAATAACAAGGATCTATTTCGGCTTTTTCTATATCACTAATTACTTGTTTATGGTTATTGTATATATACTGATTGCGATTTTCTATATTTTGAAAAAATGTATCTTTCCAAGTAAAATCTATTAATGATAAAAAAGGTGAATTTACTACTTCACCTATCACTGTACCAGTTCCTAAATCATCTAATTGATAAACTATAGTTCTGTCGCAATGTAAATATTTTTTGAGTTCTATAACTGATGTTTGAATTATGTTATTTAATTCTAGAGAAGACCGAATTTTGATGCTGCTTTTTAATATGATATTTCTTTGGAATTGCAGATAATTTAATTGATTTTCTAAACGATATTTTTGCAGATTACTTTTGATTACATTACGTATTTTATTAGGTGTTATATCTTGCTTAATCAAATAATCAGAAAATCCAGCTTTCAGAGCATCAACCACTAGCTGTTCATTACTATATGCTGTAATTAGAATTGCACAACTATCTTTTGAGGTACTAAATTTTTTATATTGATTGATCATATCAATTCCGTTGATGCCTAGAAGTTGATAATCTGTGATGATAATGTCAAAGTAGTTATCCTCTAGTATTGCTAAGGCTTCTTCCCCAGTTGTGGCTGTATCAATATTAAAAATATAGTCTTGATCTTTTTGGATAAATTTTCTGTAAACTTCTAAATCTACTTCTGAATCATCAATTAATAAAATTTTAACCTCTTGATCATGGACAGTAATAGTTTGACTATTAATAAGCGTAATAGCCTCATAAATTACCTTGATAAAGCTCTGGAAATCTAAATTACCTTTAACCAAGTAATCATAAACATTATTTTTCATCGCTTGGAGGGCTATGGCTTCATTTCCTTGGCCTGTCATCATGATTATTGGCGCTGGGGGTGATTTTTTTAACTTTTGAATAGCTGCCATCAGTTCTAAACCATCCATATCAGGCAGGGAAAAATCCATTAAAATTAAATCAGGACTATGGGTTAAAAAACTTGCTAAACCTTCCACTCCTGTTTCGGCATATTCAATTTTGTAAGTATAAACTTCATCTTTTTTAAAGAATAGATGATAAAGTTCATAATCTGCTACAGAATCTTCAATAATTAGTACCTTATATACTTTTTGGGAAGCTAGTTCGGGATTATATATAGTCATATTCTTTATATCGTGGTATTATTTATTACTAAGTTAGATAAGATACATTAAATTTCAACCAATGTAATAGTAAAACATTTACACATTCTTGAAAAAGAGGAATATTCATAGGTTTAATTACATAAGCATTCACTCCTTGTTCATAGCAAAATTCAATATCTTTATGGTTGGAAGAGGAACTAAAAATAATTATGGGAATTAATTTTAGTAAAGAATCTGATTTGATCGTTTTTAATACTTGTCTACCATCAGTTCCAGGTAAATTTAGATCCAGTAAAATCAAACTAGGTTTTCTAAATTTTGCCAAATCTTGATACTCTCCTTGATTGTTTAAATAATCTAAGACTTCCTCTCCTGTTTCACAATGATGAATGTCACAATCTATATTAACTTTTTTAACCTCTCGGAAAAAGATTTCATAATCGTGTTCACTATCTTCAACTAATAGCACAATACTTTGAGGAGATGAGTGTAAAGGTTGGAACATATTACTTACCGTCATAATTATAACTCTGCTGCTAATGTAAAATAAAAAGTTGTTCCTTCTCCATAGTTAGATTCAACCCATATTTTACCACCATGGCGCTCAATAATTTTTTTAACAATTGTTAAACCTGCACCTGTGCCTCCTCCAAATTTTTTCTCGCCATGTAATCGTTTGAAAATCCGAAAAATAATTTCTTGATGGTGCTGTTGTATGCCAATACCATTGTCTTTAACATAAAAAATCAATTGAGAAGATAGTTGAGGATTAATAAGATAACCAAGTTCTATCCATTTCTCTGCCTGATTATTATATTTAAAACCATTAGTAATTAAATTCATAAATACTTCTTCTACTAAGATTTTATCAGCTAGAAAGATGGGGATTTTTCTGGGAATCCGAATATCTAATTTTTCTTGTTGGGAAATTTCTAATATTAATGCAATATCTTGTGAGATTATTGCTTCTATATCAACATCCTGTACAACTAGTTCTTGACGGCCTAGACGTGAATAATGAAGTAAAGCATCAATGAGCTTTTCCATTTTTTTGGTTAAAGACATTAATGTATTGAGTTTGCGAGAACCTTCTGTATCTAAAATATGTTCATAATCTTCTATTAAAAGATATGAATAGTTATATATTCCTCTCAAAGGTTCTTTAAGATCATGGGAGGCAATGTAGGCAAAAGAATCTAATTCATCGTTACTTTTTTGTAATTCTAAATTCAATTCTACTAATTCAGTAGATTTTTTAAAAAGAATATCAACTAGTAGATTTCTTAATTCTTGGACTTGTTGAATTTCATAATCTAACCAAGGTAGGGATTTTCCTGTAACTGTTTCTCTCCAAATCTCAAAAGATTTCCGAGGGGACAAAGTTAGAGTTCCGTCTGCTTCAACTTTGACCTCTTTATTCGGGTTTCCTGCCCACTTTATAGTCTGAGCAACTTCAGGACGAAACCAAATAATATATGAGTTTTCTATTCTACTTAAATATAAAATTATAATTCCACTAGCTAAAGTTTTAAAAGCTGCTGCGGGGGGATAAATGTGAGATAAATTATCTGTATAAAATAAGTTTCTGTCATGATTATCTTTTAGCCAACTTACTAAATCATGAATCTGATTTTGCTCAGGAGTTTGTCCATATATAGTGATTTGATCCTGAATACAAATAGCCAATCCTGATGAATCAACTATAGATTTTAACAAATCTGTATTATCAATCAAATTTTCCATAATATCTACTTTTTGAGATATATGTTTAAATAGTCCAGATAAGTTGGCTTTGATTTGCATTTTATATTTTAGATCTTCTCGATCTGCTTTAGCAATTAGGTTTAAAGACATCACTTTTCCTAAAAACTCACAGGCTGATCTTACCTCATAGGAAATATATTTTGGTTGGTAGTGATGACAAGCAATCAGTCCCCATAATTTGTGATCTTGAATGATAGAAATGGACATAGAAGCTTTCACTCCCATATTGTTTAAATATTCAACATGAATAGGAGAAATACTTCTGAGGTTACAATAGCTAAGATCAAATGGTACATTAGTTTGGGGATGGGGTGGTAAATAAACGCCTTTGCGTTCAACGTTATCAATAAGACGAATATAGTTTAATATATATAATTTTCTGGCAGGTTGAGGAATATCTGTGGCTGGATATCGTAAGCCATAAAAACTATTTATTTCTTCTTTTTTAGCTTCGGCGATTACATGACCTGAACCATCTTCATCAAAGCGATACACCATGACTCGATCAAATTTTGTAAGCTCACGGATATTTTTAACTATAACTTCAGATAGTTCTTGAAAGTTTGTGCTATGTTGCATATCCTCAATAACTTGTTTAGTCATTTTGTAAAATGTGAATAAGTCATGATTATATTGCTCGTCAATTGGTTCAAATTCTAAATATATGAAATTGTTGTTTTCATGAATAATCAGATTTAGCGTTTGATTATTAATATCTATTTTCAGAGGATTAATAGAATAAAAATCTTTATCTAGACAATTATGGATACTTTGAATATTACTATTAGATAATATTTTGTTTAAATGAGAGTTGAGTAAGTCAGAGTATTTATACCCAATTATATCTTGAACATTTATACTAGCTTGTACTACTTGCAAAGATTTTCTATCTACAATAATCAACGCACCATAAGACTGGATAGAACTGGGGATGTGAATTTGTTCTTTAGCGCAATTGGTTAGATTAACATTATCCGACGTAATAATAATTTGTTGTGGATCAATGTTTGACATATTGTTGTTGAGAAGAAATAAAGAGAATAAATCAGCGAAAAATTTTTCCCATCATGCTGCTATATTGCTGAATCACTGTAAAGATAAATTATATGACCATCCAGTTCAGTTAAGGTTAACACCCACATTCCGCAGGTATTTTTTGAATTTTTGAAATTATCTATAACCCAATGATCATAAGGCTTTCAGACAATTACACGCAATTCTATATTAGGGCGATGCCTTCGGCGCGGCGTAGCCATCGCAGCTTTAGATAGAGCTAGAATCAAGCTTATTGAGAATAATGTCGATAAGTTAGTTGGTTTGAGATTAATTCATTGAATACCGACCTAGATGGCAAAAAGCATGAAGTGGTTATTATGATTGGGTTTTAGCTGTTTTATGAAATTCTTTTTTTGATAAAATAACCTGCTGGGAAAAATATTTTGAGTATATTTACTCATGCTGAATGTGGGTTCAAAAGATTGTAGACTGGATATTTTTTTCAAAAAAGGAAATTAGACCTCATGCAAAATTAATTTTGTGTTAGGTAAATTAGCGTTACCAATTGTCATTATAACATAATCTTAGATAATTTATACTATACTCATTGTCAGCAGATATCTGAAGATGTCTTGATTCAAAAATTAATCCGCATTTGCAAAAAGTTTTAAGTTTTACCCGATTACACTGGCGCAATTGCACTAAATTTGTCAAAATCTATCATTGATGATTTTAAGTAACGTAAAATTACCAGTGCTAGTGATAGTCAGATGATCAACAAACCCCGTAAACGCAGACCAAAAGCCGCAAAAGTTAATCAGCCTCCTCAAGCTACAATCAAAAAGAGAGTCAGAAAAACGCCAAAACCTTCTCAACGGTTCAGTTGGTTATGGTCTACCTTGGCGCTGACTCTGTTATTAGGCAGTGCAGGTATCATTATTACTTTTGGCTGGATTAGTGTTCTTTATATCTTAAATCCCGCGCAGGTTAGCTGGGTGAATGATTTTTTACCAAAATGGGCAAAAATATCTATAGGTAAGCGAGAAATACCCCAGACATTGACAGCTATTGAACTTAGTTTAACTCAAAAACAACGTCTAGCTGGCGAAACTCTGCCTTTAGATAGTAAATCAGAAGACTCTTTTGTATTGCCAATTTTTCAAAAACGGACTAAATGTGCATCTAATTGTCAAGAATTAGTAGAACTAAGAATTTATCAACGGGCTGATGATTTAGAATATAAATATCAATCAGAAAAATCTTACTATTTAATTACTAAATTGCCTATTATTGGTCTATCCAAAAATTTTATAGAATCTCCTGCACTTACAAGTATTTCCAACTTAGATAATCAAGAAGCCAAAATATATTTACCTTTAACTAAGGTGAAAGTTTTTACAGATACTAACCTATCACCAGGATTTTGGTTTTATCTGCGAGGTGAACACAAAAAGAACGATGATAATATTATCTATGGTCAAATTATCTATTACAACCCGACACTGAAAAGCTTACAACAAATGTTATCTTGGAAAACCCGCAACGGGCAATTACCTAAATGGCAACAGATAACAGGTAATGATCCAAAAGAATTAATTATTGATCAAACGGCGAGTATAGAACCAAATTTGCAAGTTTATCAAGTTAAACCTAGTCAGTTAGTTGTTAATTCTATTTATTTAGAAGCGATTAATTTCCAAAAACCCGCAGTTGATGAATTTGCTTTTCAACAATCTCTATTATTAGCCAGAAATGGACTCTGGACTCCTGCCTTTACATGGTTAAAAGCGTTAAAAAAACAGCGTAAACAGCCTTTTTCAGCGGCGGCACAGGCACAAATAGATGTAATTCGGTTACATTCTGAATTGACAAAAATGCAAGCTGAGAAAAGTTGGGCAAGTCCTAATCAACAAGTTACAGCAGATATTATTGATGGTCGTTGGGAAACAGCTTTGCAGATATTGGAAACTTCACATGATTATGGTCAAGAACTTGCTAATTTACTGCAAACAGATAAGGGCAGAATTTGGAATCGTGCTACTGTTGCGTTACGACTCAATCCTAATCGTCGGGCAGTTTTAGCTTGGGTAGCACTAATTTTTAAAGTGCAACGGGGAGAAGAAAGAGCTAATGATTGGTTGCAAGCACAACCGAATATTAACCCAGAAACACTCAATTATATTCAAGATATTTTAACTAAACTTGATGATGACAAAATAAATGCTCATCCAAGTCGAATTGTTGGGACTGTAAAACAAATTAGTCGGATTAATCAGCAGGATTGGTTGCCAATATCTCTGCAAACTGATTTAAAAATTACTGATAATCAAGTTTGGTATCAGGTAGAAGTTAGTGCATTTCATAATGGTACAAGCTGGTTAAGTTATCCGTTTGCTAATTTTGATCAACTGCAAAATCAACCTCGGAAATTTTGGCGAAAAATTCTCGGTATTAGTTCTGACCCCAGTATGCAAATTATTGTCTGGAAACCTAATGGAGAACAGGAAGTTACTACAACTACTATTAAAGCTGTACAAGTCCAAAATCAGGGTTTGCGTCTATTAATGTCGGGTTCTGCGCTCCCAGAAGATCAGGTTAAGTCTCTCCAACCTCGACCTTTAGCTCTGACTGTAGATGCTTTGAAATGGGTAGAACCTTCTCCGGTATCTATGAAAGAGTTATATCAACAAAAACCCCAATTAGTAGAATTAATGCTGCCAACTATATGGCGAAAATTACAACAATCGGGTGATATTACGGCTGGTGTTATTCCTGATTTACAGAAAATGCGCGAAAAAATGGCTGACTGGCCAGTACAGTTAGTTGATTTAACTAATGATCAACAGCAAGAGATTGTCTTGACTATTTCCGCTCCAGCTATCGCATCTTTAAATCAGTCAGATGGCAATAACTCAGAACAGGTAGAATACCAAAAAAAACCCCGGACTCTGATTTTGTCAGTGGATGGTAAAGTGATTTATAGTGATTTTGCCCGTGCAAACCAGCAAACGCTAATAGCGATCGCTCAACTTACGGATGATCAATCTCTAGCGTTACTGGTAGAAAAAAGACAGGGCTATAGTCTGGAAAGGTGGTCACAAACTAATCAACGATTTGAATAGTTCTTAGACAGGTACTTTATTCTGCTTCGTTAGAAGTTCCCACTTGTTCGCTTTTAAGATTTTGTAATTGTGATAAAAGGGAATCTACCTCTGCTTGCAAGTCCATGAACTTCACTTGCTGATCGTCTCGATAGTAAGCCTTCGTTAACTTCTTGACTAAGTTAGCGTGGGATTCGCATTCGGAAACACTGGATGACATAGTAGACATAGTGGTTGGCATTACAAACTTAACTCACACCATTAGAAATGATAATATTATATACTAATCTTTAACTTTGTTAAAAAATTGTATAGTTTTCATCCTATACTTTAATAGGTTACAAGTGTAGTAATAAGAGACTCCGATCATAATGACGGTGTTCCATAACTAACATATAGACTTGAAAAGTGGGATACTTGAACTAAAAGCATTCCCAATTCCAAATCCTTAATTAAAAAATTTTGAATCCCGTGACTTTGAGCCTGTCTGTTGCTAAATCTCATTCCCAACCATGGCCAGGGCTGATCGAAGCCTATCGTCAATACTTGCCTGTCAGCGAAAAAACCCCCGTGGTAACTCTGTTGGAAGGTAACACGCCTTTAATTCCCGTGCCAGCGATCGCCGACCGTATTGGCAGACAGGTCAAGGTGTTTGTCAAATATGATGGTCTTAACCCCACTGGTAGCTTCAAAGACCGGGGGATGACAATGGCAATTTCTAAAGCCAAGGAAGCAGGTGCTAAAGCAGTAATTTGTGCCAGCACTGGTAACACATCCGCCGCCGCCGCCGCCTATGCTAGACGCGGAGGGATGAAACCCTTTGTATTGATTCCTGATGGCTATGTAGCTTTAGGTAAGCTCGCACAGGCGTTACTTTATGGGGCTGAAGTCCTAGCTATTCAAGGAAATTTTGACCGCGCCCTGGAAATTGTCCGGGAAATGGCAGATCAGTATCCCATCACTTTAGTTAATTCTGTTAACCCCTACCGTTTAGAAGGGCAAAAAACTGGAGCTTTTGAAGTTGTTGATGCTTTAGGTGATGCTCCCGATTGGTTATGTATTCCGGTAGGGAATGCGGGCAATATCACAGCATATTGGATGGGTTTTTGTCAATACCATCAAGACGGAAAATGCGATCGCTTACCGAAAATGATGGGTTTTCAAGCTGCTGGTGCTGCACCTTTGGTATATGGTAAACCAGTGACGCATCCGGAAACCCTAGCTACAGCCATTAGAATTGGGAATCCAGCTAGTTGGGATAAAGCCATTGCGGCGCAAACAGCCAGTCAGGGAAGTTTTCGAGCTGTAACTGACGAAGAAATTCTCGACGCTTATCGGCTATTAGCATCATCAGAAGGGATTTTCTGTGAACCTGCCAGCGCTGCTTCTGTAGCGGGTTTGTTACAGGTAAAAGACGAAGTTCCCACAGGAGCAACGGTAGTCTGTGTTCTCACTGGTAATGGTTTAAAAGACCCAGATACGGCAATTAAACACAGTCATGCCCAATTTAAACAGGGTATTGCCGCAGATGTCAAAGCTGTTGCGGAAGCGATGGGATTTTAAAAATAGCATCAGTATTTTTAAGAGGATGTTTTAAAAGTTTTCAAGGTATAAATTAACCCCTCTCCAAACCTCTCCCCGAAGCGGAGAGAGGCTTTGAAACCCCCCTTCCCTACGTTAGCGCAGCGTGCCGAAGGCTGGCAAGGGGGGCAGGGGGGTTAGGTTTTTGGAGATTATTGGTTTTATTTAATACTTTATGGCTAACGCCACGCTATGCCTCCGGCACACTTCGTGAACGCTATCAAACACCCTCTAAGGTGCTATCAAAGTATTGATTACTAAAATAATTAATTGCTCCTAATTTGTAACGTGTTTATGAAGTAGGAGCGATTTTTATAAAATGACTGATAGATAAAATCATGATAGCGAAGCGCGACCTAGGAATCGCTGATCAACATATCATGAGGTTGGGTAATTACCGATTATGCAAGTGCGAATGACTAAAGAACAATTTATTGTAACCGCAGCCCAAATGCGGGATATTGAAGCCAGGATATTTACTGCGGGAATGCCTGTAGCTGCTTTAATGGAAAAAGTAGGAGGATTAATTTCCCAACGCTTACAGGCTATTATTTCCCCAGAAAAATGTGTAGGAATATTAGTCGGTCCTGGTCATAATGGAGGAGATGCCTTAGTAGTAGCGCGTGAATTGCATTTTCATGGTTATGAAGTTTGGATTTATCAACCTTTTGCTAAATTGAAAGAATTAACTTCCCAACATTTTCAATATGCAGTAAGTTTAGGAATTCCCTGTTATCAAGAAATTTCCCAATTACCAAATAGTGATTTTCTAATTGATGGTTTATTTGGTTTTGGTTTAGAAAGAGAAATTATTGATTCTGTAGCTGCGGCAATTAATCATTTTAATAGCAAAAATCACACCATTATTAGTATTGACATACCTTCAGGTTTGCATACAGATACAGGGGAAGTTTTAGGAACAGCTATTCAGGCAAATTATACATTTTGTTTGGGTTTATGGAAACAAGGTTTATTGCAAGAACAAGCATTACCTTATATTGGTAAAGCTGAGTTAATTGATTTTGACATTCCCTCTTCTGATATTCATGCTGTTTTAGGTAATGTTCCCCAAATAAAACGCATTACAAAAACCTCAGCATTATCTACCTTACCCTTACCCCTTCCCCTAACTACTCATAAATACAAACAAGGACATTTACTATTAATTTGTGGTTCTCAACGTTATGCAGGTGGAGCAATTTTAACAGCTTTAGGTGCGCGAGCTTCCGGTATAGGAATGTTATCAATTGCTGTCCCAGAATCCCTGAAAATGTTGTTAGTTTCCCATTTACCAGAAGCATTAATTATCGGTTGTCCCGAAACCGAAACCGGAGCAATTGCGAATTTACCAGTCGTAGGGTGTGTTAGCGACAGTGTAACGCACCTCATAGACTTAAATTCATTTACCACAATCGCCTGCGGACCCGGTTTAACAAAAGATAATATTGCTCTTATTCCCCAAATAATTAAATGTGAATGTCCTCTAATTCTTGATGCTGATGCTTTAAACATTTTGGCACAATTAGGCACTATTCCCACCTTAAAACAGCGCCAAGCAGCCACTATACTCACACCTCATAGTGGGGAATTTCAACGGTTATTTCCGAATATTCCGCACACAGATAGAATCAAAGCAGTGCAAACAGCAGCCCAGGAAAGTGGGGCTATAGTCCTATTGAAAGGGGCAAGAACTGCTATTTCTAATCCCCAAGGTGACGTTTGGATAAATCCTGAAAGTACCCCAGCTTTAGCCCGTGGGGGCAGTGGTGATGTATTAACAGGCTTATTGGGGGGACTATTAGCGCAAATGGTGAAGAAAGAAATTTTTATAGAAGATATAGTAGCAACTGCGGCTTGGTGGCATTCCCAAGCAGGAATTTTAGCAGCAGAAACGAGAACAGAATTAGGAGTTGATGCTTTTACACTGACACAATATTTACTACCAGTCCTGAAGCAATAATAATGACATAAGTAGTCTGTCAAATAAATCTTGACGGATAAGGGAATGAACCACGAAGGCACGTTCGCGGAGCGTCTCGTAGAGATAGAACACGAAGGAAGAATGAAAGAAGAAAAATCTATTTACCCGTCAATTAGTTCTTGACAAACTACTAAGTTACTAATTAGGAAAAAGGCAAAAAGTGAAAGGCAAAAGGTAAAGATTTTACCAATTACCAATTACCAATTACCAATTACCTAATAACAATCAATTACTTAACTGTTACCTTACCACCAGCTTCTTCAACACGCTTCTTGATATCTTCAGCAGCTTCTTTAGTTACAGCTTCCTTAATTGCTTTAGGAGCAGCTTCTACTAAATCTTTAGCTTCTTTCAGACCTAAACCTGTGATTTCACGGACGATTTTGAGGACAGCAATCTTCTTATCTGCGGGTACAGAATCCAAAACTGCATCAAATTCGGTCTTCTCTTCGACTACTTCCGCAGCAGCACCAGCACCAGGAGCCATCATCATCATGCCACCAGCAGCAGGAGCAGCACTAACACCAAAAGCTTCTTCGATTTGCTTAACTAATTCAGAAGCTTCTAATAAAGTCAGAGATTTTAATTGTTCTAAAATTGTTTCGGTTGCAGCAGACATGGATATAACTCCTAAAGAATTTTTGATTTGTTTGGGTTAAAAGAACCCGTGATGGTTAGTTGTTACTTATCAGTGATTAATCTTCACTGACTACCGCTGACTCAGCAGCACTTTCAGAACTATCGCTATTTTCCTTTTCAGCGACAGCTTGCAAAGCGCGAGCCAAGGAAGTGGGAACTTCGTTGATACCAACAGCCAGCTTGGTAGCCAGAGCGTTGATAGCGCCAGCAATTTGAGCCATGAGTTGTTCCTTAGATGGCAAGTCTCCTAGAGCCTTGACATCAGCTTCACTCAGGACACGTCCTTCCATGACACCACCGCGAATTTCTGATTTCTTGGTGGCTTTTTGGAATGCTTGGTAAGCTTTAATCGCAGATAAATCTTCTTTAACTAGCAGAAAGGCAGAAGAACCGTTAAGTAATTCTGACATTGGCTGCCATTTTTCCTGATCCTTAATAGCAATGCCCATAAAGGTGTTTTTTGTCACCTTACAGATAGCACCACTAGGACGGAGTTGCCGACGCAAATCTGTGATTTCAGCAACTGTTAGCCCCTGATAATCAATTACCAGAGCTAAAGTTGATTCACTCAAAGAAACTTTAAGATCAGCAACTATTTCTTTTTTGTTTTCTAACGTTCTTCCCATACTTATCTCACCTCCAAGGGCAAAATCATCTTAGTTATCAGTTGTCAGTTGTCGGTTGTCAGTTGGGAGTTTTTACTCTGTCACCTTTTTCTGACACACGGAAAAAACTTAACCCCAGCTATCTTAGCCAGGGTTTCAAAGGAGTATTTTTAAAGCCGTAGTTATCAAACTTTTCTTGATTAAACTTTAGGCGGTTAAAATTACAACCTCGGCAGGGTATTAAGCTATTCGCATAGCACCTGCTGTCTCCGGCTTTATTAAATTTTGGATTTTGGATTTCGGATTTTGGATTTGAAATTAAAGCTTGATAATGAAACAATAAATTCAATTGCCTATCTAGTAACTATCAATCTAAAATCTAAAATCTAAAATCTAAAATTATGCAGCGTCAGTCAGTTTTAAATCCCGTAGGGCGTTGATGTCAATGGCAATTGATGGACCCATTGTCGAGGAAATATACAATGACCGCCAATAACGACCTTTAGCTCCTGAAGGACGGTTACGGTCAACTGACTCTTGTAATGCCTTCAGGTTGATTAATAAATCTTCAGGTGAAAAAGCAGTCTTACCAAACATAACATGGACAATCCCAGTTCGATCAGCTCGATATTCTAATTTACCAGCTTTGAATTCAGCGATCGCACTAGCAACATCAAATGTCACTGTTCCCCCCTTGGGTGAAGGCATCAAACCCCGTGGTCCAAGTAATTTACCCAGCTTTGCTACCTGTGGCATTACATCTGGTGTAGCAATGAGCTTGTCAAAGTCCATGAAGCCTTTCTGAATCTGCTCAATTAGTTCTTCTGAACCAGCTAAATCAGCACCAGCATTAGTTGCTTCTGTGACTTTTTCGCCTCTAGCGATAACTGCTACCCGAATTATCTGTCCTGTCCCTTTGGGTAGTGCTACAGTTGTCCGCAACTGTTGGTCTGTATACTTAGGGTCAATTCCTAACCGGATATGAGCTTCAGCAGCTTCAGGAAATTTAGCGGTTGCTGTTTCTTTTAACAAAGCTAATGCTTCTAAGGGAGTATAATCCCGATCTTCTACTTTTTCCAGCAACGCCTGTAAGCGGCGTGATACTTTTTTCACCATTTTTTTCTCCTGGGGTGATCTCGAAGCCGTGCTTCTCCCCCGATAATTTTTTAGTTAATGCTCAGTTGTCAGTCTTCAGTTGTTATTTTTACTGTCACCTGTCACCTGTCACTTGTCACCTGTCACCTGTCATGTCACCTGTCACCTGTCACCTGTCACCTGTCACCTATTCTGTGATAGTTACGCCCATATTTTTAGCAGTTCCTTCCACGATATTCATGGCTGCATCAATATCATTAGCGTTGAGGTCAGGAAGCTTGGTTTGAGCAATTTCGCGTAATTGCGTTCTGCTAATGCTACCAACTTTGGTTTTGTTGGGTTCATTTGAGCCTTTTTCAATCTTCGCTGCCTTGCGAATTAACACTGATGCTGGTGGAGTCTTGAGAACAAATGTAAAACTTCTATCTTCATAAACAGAAATTTCTACAGGTATTACCATTCCAGCTTGGTCCGCTGTTTTGGCATTGTACTCTTTGCAGAACATCATGATATTAACACCATGTTGACCCAATGCGGGACCAACTGGCGGTGCTGGGTTGGCTTTCCCAGCATTAAGGGCCAACTTAATGACCGCTACTACTTTCTTCGCCATTTGTATTTAGCTCTGTTTTTGAACCTGATTAAATTCCAATTCTACTGGTGTATCTCGTCCAAAGATTGAAAGGAGAGCTTTAAGTTTACTCCGTTCTGGGGAAACTTCAATTACTTCGCCTTCAAAATCCTTAAATGGACCAGAAAGCACAACTATCTTATCACCTGTAGCCATATCAATTTTGACTACTGGCTCTTGTTCCAGGGCTTGCTTGAATATGCGTTCAACTTCTGAAGGATTCAGGGGAACTGGCTTGACGTGTCCACGGCCTCTACCGCTTCCACGCTTTTGCTCTGCGCCCACAAAGTTAATGACGTGAGAGGTGTTTCTTACCACCTGCCATGTATCATCACTCATTACCATTCGTACTAACACATAACCAGGAAAAACCTTTTCTTCTGAAGGTAGACGTTTACCATCCTTACGGATTTTCACCGTTGGAGTGTGGGGAATTTCCACTTGGATGATTTTGTCAGCGACATCAAAAGTTTGGATCCGTTGCTCTAAATTTATCTTTACCCGTTTCTCACAGCCAGAGGCTACTTGTACTGCATACCAGCGTGCTTCTTTCATCGCTGTTAAGAGTGTTTCCTCTAACTGCAACTCGGAGTTGCGCGGTTCGTCTGTTGCAGAAGTCATCAGAACACCTGTTTTGCTGCCCAAGCGAACAATCCATCGACCAAATATATCAAAGATGCGGAGAGTGTAACCATTAATAGTACAGCGGCTGATTCACTCACCAACTGTTTCCGACTGGGCCAAATTACTTTCTCAAGTTCTTCCTTTGTGCCTTGGAAAAAATTGTTTAAGTTAAACCCATTTTCGGTTTCTGGCATTTCTGCTTCATTTTTTTTGGCCACAGTCGTTATACCCCCGTTTCTAAAATAGCCCAACCTTGTGATTTTATTTTCAAGGTTTACAGCTTCGGCCTCAATTAACTAGCAACATGAAAGCTATATTTTAAAAAAATTATACCCGAAATAATTAACGCTTTCTGCTGTTTTGGCAGTGACGTTATTGCTTCGGGCAATATTTTTCTTTTTTAGCGCGCCCTGGAGGACTTGAACCCCCGACATCAGGTTTTGGAGACCTGCGTTCTACCAACTGAACTAAGAGCGCACAAGCTTTTCTTGTTACAGTCATTGCGCTGAACTTTTTTTAGTCTAACGCAATTTCGACTCTGATTGTAACTTATTTTTTTTCTTTTGGCAAGTTAGCGGCGGATGCCGCTTGCAGACTGGGTTTTATCTGTTAATTCACCATTGAGAATTACAAAGGGCGGTCAAATCTTTGTTTAATCCGGGTTGCCTTACCGACTAGATCGCGTAGATAGTACAGTTTAGCCCGTCTAACTTTACCACGACGCAATACTTTAATGCTTTCAACTAGGGGAGAATGGAGCAAAAATACTCGTTCAACACCCACGCCTTGGAAAACCTTACGGACTGTGATAGTTTCGTTGATGCCGCCATTGCGTCTAGCTATAACTACACCTTCGTAAGGTTGCACACGGAATTTAGTGCCTTCCTGAATTTTGACTCCTACCTTAACTGTGTCACCGACATAGATATCGGGTAAATCAGATTTCATCTGTTCCGCTTCAATTGAGCGAATAATCTCTTGCGCGTTCATTACTCTTTATCTTTTTTGAAAAAACTCACAATCGTCTATTATAAATCTATAATTACCTGGGAAGTTAAAAATTTCTATTATTTAAATAAAAACTAGAAAACAAATTTAAAAACCTCTTTCCTAACAACTGACAACCGACTAATTAGTGTTGTAAAATAGACAGTGTAAGGATTCAGGGGGAACCAGGTAACTGGTCATAAACGCCTATAGAGACTATCTTTGGCAATGTTCAAGGTTTAAAGTCCAGTCAGCTAAAACAACTCCAGCGACTGTACCACCAACGCATATCGGGTGATTGCATTACGACAACTGAGTTTGCTCAACGTCTGGCAGCAATTAGTACGGAAATTAATCAACCTGTTTGCACTTACATTAACCGTCGCGGACAAGTGATTCGGGTAGGTGTAGGTAATCCGCGTCAAACTCAAATTCCGCCTCTAGAACTGCCTCGTTATGGTGCAGAACGTCTGAGCGGTATTCGTTGCTTATCCACCAATCTCAAGTCAGAACCACCGAATGAGTCAGCATTGACTGCGATGGCTTTACAAAGGTTGGATGTCTTAGTAGTTTTAAATATTACTGGGGGAGGATTTACCAAGCGTGGTGGTGGTTCAACTGGATACGTGAAAGAAGCTTATTTAGCGCATCTGGTAGCCAATAATAGACAGTTAGTGACTACTCAATCCTCTGGTATTAGTATTCCCGAGGCCGGAATATATTCCCACATATCACCACCTCTGAGTTTAGATGCTTTAGCCGATCAGGATTTTTTAGACTTAGTGGAAGGTTTAGAAGAGGAATTTAGTCGGGAATATATAGCTCAAGCAGTAGATGATGATCATGATCGGGTGCTAGTTGTTGGGGTGTTAACGGAAAACACCAATCAGCAACAATTCCAAGATATCATGGTGGAATTGAGCCGGTTAGTGGATACGGCTGGAGGTGTTGTATTACAAATATTACAACAAAAGCGATCGCGTATTCATCCCCAAACAGTAATCGGTGAAGGTAAAGTCCAAGAAGTTGCCCTAACAGCGCAAACTTTAGGAGCTAACTTAGTAGTATTTGATCGTGATCTTTCACCGTCCCAAGTCCGCAATTTAGAGGCGCAAATTGGTGTCAGAGTCGTTGACCGCACCGAAGTAATTTTAGATATCTTTGCCCAACGCGCTCAATCTGGTGCAGGTAAATTACAGGTAGAACTAGCACAGTTAGGGTATCTGCTACCACGACTCACTGGCAGAGGTCAATCCATGTCCAGATTAGGGGGTGGTATTGGTACAAGGGGACCTGGTGAAACCAAACTAGAAACAGAACGCCGAGGTATTCAAAAACGGATTTCTCGACTGCAACACGAAGTCAATCAATTACAAGCGCATCGTTGCCGATTACGTCAACGGCGACAACATCAAGAAGTTCCTTCGGTGGCTTTGGTGGGTTATACCAACGCTGGTAAATCTACTTTACTTAATGCCCTCACCAATTCAGAAGTATATACGGCTGACCAACTATTTGCCACTCTTGACCCCACAACCCGACGCTTAACACTTCCCCATGCGGAGACGGGCGCACCCCAGGAAACTCTAATGACGGATACTGTAGGATTCATCCATGAGTTACCTGCATCTTTAATGGATGCCTTTCGGGCAACTTTGGAAGAAGTTACAGAAGCGGATGCTTTACTGCACTTAGTAGATTTATCTCATCCTGCTTGGTTAAGCCATATTCGCTCAGTTCGAGACATACTCGCGCAAATGCCGATTACACCAGGTCCGGCGTTAGTTGCTTTTAATAAAATTGATCAAGCTGATAGTGAAACACTAGCTTTAGCTAGAGAAGAGTTTCCTTTAGCAGTGTTTATTTCTGCGAGTCAGCGTTTAGGACTGGAAACTCTGCGTCAGCGGTTATCTCTATTAATTCAGTACGCTGTTGGTGATGATTGACGATTTTCAGATCCCCGACTTCTCAAAGAAGTCGGGGATCTAAGCGTTACCATTGGATCAAAACTTGTTCAATATTATTGATAATAATGTCAATGATTCAACAATATATCCAGTTTTGCTAGAATCATGATTACTTCAATGTAATTGGTTACAAGATGATGATTACTACTGTTGAGCGTCGTTATAGTTTAGATGAATATCGCGCCATTGAAGAAAAAGCTGAAGAACGTAGTGAATATCATGATGGAGAAATTGTTTCCATGTCTGGAGGATCACTCAATCATAGCCGTATAGGGGGCAATATTTTTGCATTTCTCAAGTTTATTCTGCGGGATAGTAAATGTGAGCCAATTAATAGTGATTTGAGGTTATGGATTCCTGAATATAAACGCGGGGTATATCCAGATGTCATGGTTTTTGCAAATGAACCGCAACTAAATGATAACCGCAATGATGAAGTTTTAAATCCCATTTTAATTGTAGAAGTATTATCACCTTCAACCGCAGATTATGACCGACAAAGCAACTTTCGGATGTATCGTTCAATTAGCAGTTTTTGTGAATACTTATTAGTTGAACAAGATGAAATTTTTATAGAAAAATATAGTAAACAGTCTCAAGGTTGGTTATTGAGTGATTTTAATAATTTAGAAAAATCCATTTCTTTGGAGTCTGTTGGGGTTGATTTACCGATATCGGAAATTTATCGCGGTGTTGTTTTTGGGTAATCTGAATCAGGAATAATAATCTGATAATTCACCGTTAAAAAGCGCCAGACACGCCAGGAACCCGCCGGGGAATCAATTCCCTGTCTAATAGCTGAAGTCCGTTAAAACGGACTAGGAGTTTTTTTAAATGTTTAGTCATCAAAAGACAACTTTCGCTATCCCGCAAGGAACTTGAGTTCCTTGTGGGATAGAGGTTTTAGGTTAAAATTTTCATCAAAGATAGTTCAATGTAGTCCTCTCTGGGCTGTTGAATAGTGACTTCTACACCAGGACCGAAATATTTGGTCATTTTTTCCTGCTTTTGTTGCCAAGTATCAAAGGTGATTAGTGGTGAGTCGAATTCTAGAATTAAGGTATAAGCCCCATTAATTTCGGTTTCTCGCAAACCGGTGACGACTGGTCTGACTTCGTCGGTGGGACTTAAACCTAGATAAGCCAGGGCTAAATCTAGATGGGATTTTTGCCCATAACAGAAGCGGGTGATGTCCTTGCGGATTTTAGTCTGTGTGACTGTTGCTTGTTGCTTTCTGAGTTCTAGGATTGATGGTGTGGTAGTTTGGCTGAAGGGTATGGGTTTAAGTTCATTAGCTTTGAGGGCTAAACCTCCCAGTAATAGCGGAAAACCATAGAAAAAGCCCACTAGATTGAGGGTAGCATTATCCGCAAAGTATGCTACAAAACCTGTGATAGTCAGTATACTACCTATTGTTAACCCAAGTGTTCCCAAAGAAATTCCGCCAAACATAAGTTAAGATTTGTATAATTTATTTTCATCTTTTATTATCATCGCTGATTAGCGACAGATTGGGGAAGGGAAATATTGAGATTTTTCCTTTTTGCGTTAACTTTAGATTTGAAGTGTTTCAAAACTGGAAGCAAAAAATGGATATTCAGATAATTAAAGACCGAATTAGCACTGTTAAAGTTAAACGTGAACGGTTGCTGAGTTTATTAGAACAACCTAACTTAGGGACTTTAAGAGTTGATGTCAATCAAGCTTTGGAAGAGTTAGATGATTTAATTGATGAGTTTAAACGGACTATTCCCGAAGCAGGAAATAATTAACCTAAGTTGTTAGTTATCTGAATTGATGCTGGTAATTGATAATTGTAATTATCAATTACCTTTGGATTGATACAATATATTACAGGTAAATGCGGTACTAATTTTCATCACAGAGCAATTGCAAAACAGGTATTTTACCACTGATACGTAAATTTATTATTAAGCAGAACGCTACCCTGCTTCTGGAAATGCAGGATATCCGCGTCTGTTCCCTAATTGTCTGACTAAAGCAATGAGTTCTTTGGTAGGAATGTCTTTTGTGCAAACTTGATCAAAGTGGTGCTTAGTTTTATTGTTCTGAAATGATGGTTCATCTACAGATGAATAAGCCAAAATCTGAGTAGTGGGGGATATGGCTTTGATGTAATTAGATGCTGACCAACCATCCATAATTGGCATTTGTAAATCGAGAATGATCACATCAGGTTGATAGAATTTAACCATTTCTATAGCTTCTTGACCATTACTAGCTAACCCGACAACGTGAATATTTTCTTGAACAGAAAAAACTAGTTGTAGGCTTAAACGAGTGAGTTCATGATCATCAACTACAAGAACACGCAAATTAGAAGAATCATTGGACAACATTAACATTCCAGAAAAATAATAAATTGGAATCCTTACAGTTTATGAGTAAAGGTTAAATAATTCACTCTATCCTATGGGTGAATTTTAGGCATTAAAGGCTGATTTTGATGCAAAAATTGCATTAAAAAAATGTTTTTTTCGTATATTGCTGGGATGACAGATTCACAACTTAGAAAACTGGCATATTATCTTACTACATCATCTCTAAAATATGTTAATTATCACCGGATATCAATCCTAATGCACTTAAAAATATACATTTAGTTGCATACTTGTGTAATTCCAAAGATTATTTTTTAAAATGTATATAGGACTAATATTTGATTTTGGAAATATACGGTGGGCAATGCCCACCCTACATCACTTAAAATTTTTCAAATATTATTGATGATTTCTATATCTATTGACTGAAGCAGAATTTACAAAAGGGTATGTAAATTCCAGTCCAGAATTTAAGATTATTATTCACTTTTACTGCAACTAATGAGAATTTAATTTATGCCAGCAGAGCGTAAAGTCATAGACATAATAGTTTTTTGAGAATTAGTTTCTGGACAGTCTTCACCGGGGCATCTTTGGATATAATTACCATCAGCTTGTAAGTCCCAAGCATGACGATTATCTGCCAACATAATTCCTAATATCTCTTGTAGATCTTTGGCAATTTCTGGGTCTTTAATGGGGGTAATGACTTCAACTCGACGATCTAAATTGCGACGCATCCAGTCAGCACTGCCAATATATATTTCTTCTTGACTATTGTTGTAGAAGTAAAATATGCGGGAGTGTTCCAAAAAGCGGCCAATAATGCTGATAACGCGAATATTGTCGCTAAGATTTGGTAGTCCGGGACGTAAACAACATATCCCCCGAATAATCAGGTCAATTTTGACTCCAGCCCGAGATGCTTCGTATAAAGCAAAAATGATTTGTGGATCAACTAGGGCGTTCATTTTGGCAACTATGCGGCCAGAAAATCCATTGTTGACATTTTCAATTTCGCGCTTGATTAGTTCGAGAAAGCGATCGCGCATATTCACAGGTGCTACCATAATTTCTCGATAGGATTTTTGACGAGAGTAGCCTGTTAAGAAATTAAATACATCTGTTAAATCTGCACCTAATTCTTCTCGACAACTAAATAAGCCTAAATCTGTATAGAGTCGTGCGGTTTTTGGGTTGTAATTTCCAGTACCAATGTGTACATAACGGCGCATTCTGTCTTTTTCCCGTCGCACTACGAGGACAATTTTGCTATGGGTTTTTAAACCGACTAAACCATAGACAACATGAACCCCAACTCTTTCTAAACGCCTTGCCCAATAAATGTTATTTTCTTCATCAAATCGGGCTTTTAATTCCACTAATACAGAAACTTGTTTCCCATTTTCAGCCGCAGCAATTAAAGCATTAACTATGGGTGAGTCTCCAGAAGTCCGGTAGAGAGTCATTTTGATCGCTAGGACATTGGGATCATGGGCGGCACTAGTAATAAAGCGTACCACTGTACCAGAGAAGGATTGATAGGGATGGTGTACTAACAAATCTTTTTCTCGAATTACGGAAAAAAAGTCTTTTCCTTCGTCTGCTTCGAGAACATCAGCATCAATATTTGGTTCTCGTAGTCGTTGTAAGCGGGAAGGAACGACAGATTGACGCGGGGTATCTTTAAATTCTGGTAATGGTAGTGCTAGAAAGTACATTAAATCCCGCAGTGCCAAAAGACCATCAACTTCATAAATATCACTCTCAGTTAATCCCAAATCTTCCAAGAGCCGGGAACGAACTGATGCGGGAGTTTGGGAGCGAATTTCTAACCTGACGGTATTTCCACCCATGCGGCGTTTACGAAGTTCTTGTTCAATGGCTAATAACAGGTCATCTGCTTCGTCTTCTTCCAATTCCAAATCAGCATCACGGGTAATGCGGAAGGGGTGATATTCTTGAATATTCATCCCTGGAAATAGAGATTCTAGGTTATGAGCGATCGCTTGTTCTAAAGGAATCCCTGTCCAGTTAGCAATTTTACCATTGTCTTGAACTCTCAACTCTGGGGGTAAAGGCAAAAATCTTGGTAATACTTGAGGAACTTTGACTCTGGCAAAAAACTCTTCTTCTGTATCAGGATTTTTTACTACTACTGCTAGATTTAAACTGAGATTAGAAATGTGGGGAAAGGGATGACTAGGATCAACAGCAAGGGGAGTCAGCACCGGAAAAACCTGTTCTTCAAAATAGTTATCTAAGTAACTTCGCTGTTTTTGATTGAGTTCTATGTAATCCAGAATATAGATTCCCTGTTGTACTAACAGTGGTTGAAGAATGTCTTCAAATTCGGCATTAAGTTTTTTGAGTTGAGGAATTAGTTGCAGACGAATATCATCTAGTTGTTGTTGTGGTGTGCGACCATCGGGCGTTAATAAATTAACAGTGGCTTCTACCTGTTGCTTTAAAGCTGCTACTCGCACCATAAAGAACTCATCCAGATTGGAACTAAAAATGGCCAAAAATTTCAGCCTTTCTAACAGGGGAGTTCTGGGATCACAAGCCTCATGTAACACTCGATTATTAAATTCTAGCCAACTTAACTCACGGTTAATGTAGTATTGTGGATCACTCAAATTCATAGAAGCAGAATTCTTTTTTGGTTTCGGCATGATCACCTAGATTAAGGTAGATATTGCTCATATAGGACTCCTATTTGATTTTTGAACATATACGTAGGGTGGGCATTGCCCACCAAAACCCGGATATTGTGGGCAATGCCACCCTACAATACTTAGATATTGTATGGCTACGCCACGCAAGCTATCAGAAATAATTTAGGATTCCTATAGAACAATGGAATATCAATATCTTAATTGCTAGTGAACTTTTTTACCCAAGATATATCTAATAATATTGTGTACTTTATATCAAGTAATTAATATGAAATCATACTCAGCCTATTTTATCCACACTGAAGATATTACAGTCGCTCAAGCAGTATTTAGTAAGATAGTACCCATTGCAGACTCATCTTGGTTGATGTGTAATTTTACAAAAGATGACGAACCTCCAGAAGATGATGTACTTTTAGGAGAAAAATCTCTCACTGAAGCTAAATCACAACAACTCGGTGAGATTATTTTTATCTACGGTGATACCTCAATTGATGGATTTGTATATGAACATAGACTAAATGGGATGTTGGTGCGTAAGCTTGTATGGTTTCCGCTACTGGATGATGATTGGCAATGTGGTTGGTTATGCGCTGAAGGTGAACCAGAAGAGTGGGAAAAAATCTTTTTCAGTCCACATAATCTCAAACAATTCCTGGAATGGGAAAAGGGAAGATATGAGGATGAAGGTAAAGAAGCAGAATTCTCAATAAGAAAAGCGGAAATTATAGAAATATGGAAGACTGGCAAAATTATTCCTGGAAATACATTTCCTTTATGTGATGGAACTATGGCTATTTTTGTGGAAGAAAGTTATGGCATTGAACGGAAAATATAGGAATTAAAAATTAAAAAAAATCAGGAACAGGAAATTTTATATCAAGAGTGTAAATTGATTTTATGTCTATCTATCTGTTTCAAGCTACTCGTCGGCGGTTAGCGATTTGGTACACTGCCATAACTGCGATCTTATTATTATTATTTGCTAGTGGAGTGTATTTGTATGTTCGCAGTACATTAATTGAGAGAATTGACGATACATTATATCATGTAGTGGAAGTTGTAGAACGTTCTTTAGTAATTGAACCTATAAATTTACAACCTAATCAACTGGGAGTAAATGTAAAAGCTAGTTTTCCTAATAATGCTGAAAATGCTGAAGATGATCGCATTGATTTAGAGTGGTTTAGTCCGAATGGTCAATTAATGTGGTCAACTTTTTCGCAAATATTAGATATTCCTATTCATACCTATCATACAGGTGAAACTGTGCGAATACAGGGAATGGGAGGATGGGGAGAATCTGCACAGTTATTTAGACAAGTTACGAAAAGGATAGAAATAGGCAGACAGGTTTTAGGATATTTGCGAGTGAGTCATCCTTGGTTTGAGGTAACAAAACCCAGCCGAGAATTAATTTTTGATTTGGCTTTAGGGATTAGTTTAATGGTATTGGCTGTAGCTGCTAGTGGTTGGTTTTTATCTGGTAAAGCTATAGAACCAGTAAAGGAATCTTACCAACGTTTAAAACAATTTACTGCCGATGCTTCCCATGAATTAAGAAGTCCTATTGCTTTAATTCAAACTAATGTTCAAATTGCCTTAGCTGATTTAGATGCTGGGGAAGAAGAAAAAAATGCAGTTGAATATAAACAACAATTAAAAATTGTAGAAAGACTGACCCAAAGATTAGGAAAGTTAGTTAATGATTTACTATTTTTAGCTAGACAAGATAGTGGTATTAGCATAAATTTATTTTCATCTTGTCCTCTTGATGCTTTATTAATGGAAGTTTTCGAAGAACAACAATTTGTAGCTAGAGAAAAACAAATTAATTTGGTTTTAAATTTAGTTGATTCTCCCTTGACGGCAGTTAATCCCGAATTACTAGAAAACTGGTTTACTCTCACGGGGAATTGGGAGCAATTAGTGAGATTATTTACAAACTTAATTGGTAATGCTTTGCAGTATACTCCAGCACAGGGAGTAATAAAAGTGGAGTTAGAAAGAATAGAGGGGATAAATCGGGTTACAGGAATGCGTTACACAAATTCTTATTTACAAATAAAAGTTAGTGATACGGGAATTGGTATTCCTGCGGACGCGCTACCAAAATTATTTGACCGCTTTTATCGAGTTGATCCAGCCCGAACCCATATAACTGAGAAAACGGCTACAGCTAAAACTACTGGTTCAGGATTAGGATTAGCGATCGCTCAAGCCATTATCCAACATCATCAAGGACAAATTCAAGTAGCCAGCAATCTCGGAGAAGGTACTACTTTCACGGTAACTCTACCCATTTTACCCCCAAATAATGACTAATCAAGTCTGAACTATAATTTGTTTGATTCATGTGATTTTTATGACCAATGACTAATGACCAATGACCAATGACCGAAAAATTTTAGATTTTGGATTTTAGATTTTGGACCCTAGAATTTTCGGTACAAGTTCCCCGCCTCTTCAGGGCGGAATTAATCCAAAATACTCGCTTCGCTAACGCCAATCTAAAATTCTCAAGCTCCACACTTGAGGGTGGAGTCAATCCAAAATCCAAAATACTCGCTGCGCTGCGTACGCTTCGCTAACGCAAATCCAAAATTGGCTGACCAATGACTAATGACCAATGACCAATGACTAATCTTTGTGATTTTGTTAAGCTATCTGATAACGTGGCATTAGCTATAAGATTTTAATATTCAGACTAGGAAGTAGTAGTGTGTCAAAAGATATTCGGTTAATTTCTCTTTTAGTTGCCTGTAGTTTATGGAGTTTGCCGAAAGCTGCTCATGCTCAGGCATTTATCCCTCATACCGTGCAAATTGATAATGCTCAGTTAGAGAAACAGGGATTGGGTTTAGCACAGGAAGCGGCTCAGTTAGCTCAGTTTCAACAGGTTGAACCAGCTTTAATCAGAGCGCGGTTAGCGAGCAAACTAGCACCGCAGAATGATAAAGTCTGGTGGCTGCTGGGGAGTTTACATTTACAAAATCAAGAATTTGATCAGGCTGTTACCTCCTTGAGCAAAGCCCAAAGCCTCAATCCTAAAAATTCGGAAGTGCAGTTTGCGTTGGGTTCAGCTAAGTTTCAAAAAAAAGATTACCAAGGAGCTATCACCCATTATCAAGCGGGTTTAAAATTAAAACCCAATTATTCTGGGGGGTTCTTTGATTTGGGTAATGCTTACTATATGCTAAATAAATTCCCGGATGCGATCGCTCAATTCAATTTGGCAGTCAATCAAGATAAAAAGTTTTGGCCAGCAATTAATAATATTGGCTTAATTAAGTACGAAGAAGGTGATGTTCCCGGTGCAATTCAGCAATGGCAAACAGCAGTTAGTATTGACAAAAAAGCCGCAGAACCTTTATTAGCTCTAGCCGTAGCTTCCTATAATCAGGGTGATAAACAAAAAAGTTTACAAATGGGAGTATCTGCACTGCGGATAGATTCCCGTTATGCTGATTTAAATTTTCTCAAAGAAAACCTTTGGGGGGAGCGCCTACTTTCAGACACCAAAAAATTCTTAGCATTACCGGAAATTAAATCAGCCTCACAGCCACAGGAGGAAACACCAACACCATAAAAGGGAATGGGGACAATTGACAATTATCAATTACCCAACCCGACTATGCTGGCGGTAAAAGTGCCATAATTTGGTCAATGAACAGTTGGTGATCAATTACAGGCTTAGAAATATAACTATCAGCGCCACTTTGGTTTAAAAAGTTCTCCCGATCACCTTCCATAGCGTGTGCTGTCACTAAAATAATCGGTAAGTTAGCTGTTTGTGGGTCAGATTTTAACATTTGTGTAATTTTGATACCATCAACAGATTTGCCTTGGTACATACTACGTGACAGAGACACATCCATTAAAATCAAGTCTATTTCACCAGCTTGGGCAATTTTCATGACCTCTTCCACATTTTCTGTATGTTTTACCCCTAAACCCCCGCGTTTACTCAGAATTTTAGAAAAAACGCGAGCATTAATTAAATCATCTTCAACAATTAGAACAGTTTTCATGAGACTTTATACTAAATAGGGCTAACATCTAATCAATATCTATTGTATTTTTAATAGTCTATAAGCATAGATCACATCCAAGATAATACTACCGCTTTTTCTCTCCATGAGTATCAAGATTGTGTGAGTATTTCTATGTTATCCGTTATGCTGTGATTTCAGAACGTGTTATCTTCTAGCGGCTGTTGTGTAGTGAAAATTCAGGGAAAAACCTCATGGCAAAACAGTTAAACCTTCTCTCCAAGGGACAGGTCATCACCACCGCCCTGCACACCGAAATGCAACGGTCATACCTAGAATATGCCATGAGTGTGATTGTGGGGCGAGCCTTACCAGATGTCAGAGATGGGTTAAAACCAGTACATAGGCGTATTTTATATGCCATGCACGAACTCGGTTTAACACCAGATCGACCTTACCGAAAATGCGCTCGTGTGGTGGGAGATGTTCTCGGTAAATATCATCCTCACGGTGATCAATCAGTTTATGATGCTTTAGTTCGCTTAGTCCAAGACTTTTCTAGCCGTTATCCTTTACTAGGGGGACATGGTAACTTTGGTAGCGTTGATAATGACCCCCCGGCAGCAATGCGTTACACAGAAACCCGTCTCGCATCTGTGGGACATGAGGGAATGTTGGCGGAAATTGCCGAAGAAACTGTGGATTTTACGGGAAATTTCGACAATTCCCAACAAGAACCCACGGTGCTACCTGCTCAATTACCATTTTTGTTACTGAATGGTTGTGCAGGAATTGCCGTAGGTATGGCTACAAATGTTCCCCCCCACAATTTGGGAGAAATTGTAGATGGGTTAATTGCCTTAATTGACAACCCAGATTTAACTGATGAAAAATTATTTCAAATAATTCCTGGTCCAGACTTTCCCACAGGTGGAGAAATTATTGATCATGGTGGCATTCGGGAAGCCTATACCACTGGCAAAGGCAGTATCATCATGCGTGGTATTGTCACCATGGAAGAAATTCCTGCCACCAGGGGAACTAAGCGCCGCACAGCATTAATCGTCACCGAACTGCCCTTTCAAGTTAATAAAGCTGGTTGGATTGAAAAAATCGCTGATTTAGTCAATCAAGGTCGTATAGTAGGCATTTCTGACATTCGAGATGAGAGTGACAGGGAGGGAATGCGCGTAGTTATTGAACTCAAACGCGATACCAATCCCCAAGAACTGCTCCAGCATTTATATCACCAAACCGCTTTACAAACTACCTTTGGCGCGATTCTCTTAGCTATAGTTAATGGACAACCCCGCCAATTAAGCTTACGCCAACTATTAGAGGAATTTCTCAAGTTTCGAGAACATACCCTCAACCGTCGCTACAACTACGAATTAGAGAAAGCAGAAAATCGGGTTAATATCCTGGCAGGATTGCTGAAAGCCTTATCAAATTTAGATGATGTTATCGCTATATTACGACAATCACCTGATGGCAGTACAGCCAAGATGACACTTTGTAGCCAGTTAGATTTAACTGATGTCCAAGCAGATGCCATTTTGTCTATGCCCTTACGTCGTCTTACCAGTTTAGAACAGCAAAACTTACAACAGGAATTTGATAAACTCAGCCAGGAAATTACCCTATTGCGGACATTGCTGGAAGATAGACGGGAATTACTCAAAGCCCTGAAAAAAGATTTACGCACGCTCAAACGTAAGTATAATGACCCCCGCCGCACCAAAATAGTCCCCACTCAAGAAAAACCAGTCTCAGAAGAGAAAGGTAAAGCTAAACAACCAGCAGTAGTACCTGAAGATAATTCCCCAGCGAAAATTCCCAATCCCAAACCGGAACAACCCGCAGAAGAAACCATTTTAGAAGTTACTCAACGGGGTTACGTGCGGCGTATTTCCCCCAATAGCAAAAAAACAAAAGGGGAAAACGGACTACTGGATCATGATTTCCTGATCCAAACTGCATTAACTAATACCCACAAAGACCTGTTAGTTCTCACTAGCGGTGGTAAAGTCTACCCCATTACCGTGGGAGATATTCCCCTCACGGGACGTTCAGCGCGGGGAACGCCATTGATTACCATGCTTACCAGCGCCGCCCAAGGTAATACTGAAGGTATTATTACCCGTTTCTTGCTCCCCGAAAAACCCGAAACGTCGGAAATGGTGCTGTTAACTAAGGAAGGACGGATTAAACGCCTATCTTTATCGGAATTTGTGAATTTCTCACGGCGAGGAATTACGATTTTGAAGCTTAAAGATGATGATGAATTAGCTTTTACCCAATTTATGAGCAGCGGACAACATCTAATTTTGGCTAGTTCTAGCGGTCGTCTATTAAGGTTTCCGGTTAATGATGAACAATTACCGATTATGGGTCGTGCTGCAATGGGATTACAGGCATTCCGTTTATTGAAAAATCAGCAGATGGTTGGTTGTGTCAATGTCAGCAAAGATGACCAATTATTGCTAGTGACGGAAGAAGGATCTGCCAAAATCATGGATGCAAATCAGTTGAGGGCTGCTAATCGGGGCGATTTAGGGATACAACTTTTGAAATTTAATAATAAAACAGACAATTTAGCGGCTATGGTCCCAGCAAAGCCAGGGTCAGAAGTCGCATTACTGACAAATAAAGAGCGAGTAATCCGCATATCAGTAGATGTAGTTCCTAGTCTGGGCAAAGATAGTAAAGGTGAAAATATCTGTCAACTCAATCGGGACGAGAGAATTATCACTGTGGTGGAAGTAGAAGCGTAAATTTTCTAGTTTTCCTGTTCTTTACTCATCTGTTATGACACACAACCACGATCACCACCATCATCAGGCACACGGGCATCATCACAATCATGCCCCAGCAACATTTAGTCGTGCTTTTGCTATTGGGACTGCACTCAATTTAGGGTTTGTGATTGTGGAAGCAACTTATGGCTACTTGGCGCACTCTCTGGCTTTGTTTGCTGATGCTGGTCACAACTTGAGTGATGTATTGGGACTTCTTCTGGCATGGGGGGCAAGTTCCCTTGCTCGTCGTCCTCCCAGCCACCGCTATACTTATGGGTTGCGGGCTTCTTCCATTTTGGCGGCTTTAATCAATGCTGTGGTTTTACTTTTGTCTATGGGTGCTATTGCCTGGGAAGCTATCCGCCGCTTTCAGGATTCTGCTCCAGTATCAGGAGAAACTATTATTGGTGTTGCCCTGGTGGGAATTATCATTAATACTGTTACCGCCCTTATGTTTATGTCAGGACGCAAAAGCGACTTGAATATTCGGGGAGCATTTTTACACATGGCTGCTGATGCTGTAGTATCCTTGGGTGTTGTGGTAGCGGGAATTGCTATTTTATTTACCCATTGGCTGTGGCTTGACCCATTGGTTAGCTTAGTGCTGGTGGCAGTTGTCGTGGTTGGCACGTGGCATTTACTCAGAGACTCTGTAAATTTGGCACTTGATGGAGTACCAGCAGGAATTGAGCCGCGGGCTGTGAAAAATTACTTAATTGAATGTCCTGGTGTGTCGAAAATTCATGATCTGCATATCTGGGCTATGAGTACGACGGAAACGGCACTCACGGTTCATTTAGTCATGCCTGGAGGCTATCCTGGTGATAGTTTTTTATGGGAAGTTTCTCAGGAACTGGAACACCATTTTGGTATCAAACATTCTACTGTTCAGGTAGAAATGGGCGATTCTGCTTATCCTTGTGCTTTAGAGCCAGATCACGTTGTTTGAATTATGTTTCTTATTTTAATTCAACAACACCCATTTTTTTATTAACGTCAGTGAAACTGTCTGAAATGGCTAACGCTGCGCTATTAGGATTGTCAGAATTAATAGCATTAAAACTAGGATTGGGATTTTATTACCCATTACCAGAAGAAACAAGATAGATGTACAAACTCTTGATTGGCTGCGTATTTATTAAGGAAAATATCTGTAAATTTCTTTGCGGTGTAAAATTCTTACTAATGTTACTAAATCATTAACTCCCGGTTCGCCCATTTTTTAGGGAGTTAGGAAAAATGTGCAAATAGGAGTATAATCAGAGACAAATTATCCAAAATAAGCTAAGTAAATATATGTTCGACGTTATGGCATGTCACTAATGAAACTAAAGCTAACCTGAGTTTGAAACAAGCAGTTCGTGCTTATAGAGATGAGTATTTGACAGAACGAGGATTTGCTCGACTTAAAGGCTTTCCTCTTTCTTTAACTCCAATTTATTTACAACGTGAAGACCATATTACTGGTTTGA
>JANMEE010000016.1:0-1865 GCA_031376645.1 Dolichospermum sp. OTE_75_concoct_329_sub
GATTGGATGATTTTTGTAATAGCTAGTAAGTAGATTGATCGAGAAATTTCAAGTCATGTAACGGTATGTAAAGTTATGTGAATGCGATATTCTGATTGAGTTTCAGGCATTTTACAAAACGCAATACATTTTGCTTTTCTTCTGTATACTTATTTACCGCCATAAAATCAAGAAGTTGATACAGTCGGCTTTTCAGCTAACTTATGATGGCTAAACCCCTGATTATTGCGTCAGTTTCCGAAAATTTGTCATTGAGTGAATTTTCTTTGCGGATTGTTTTGTGCGCCATGGCGCACAAATTTCCCAGAGATAAATTTTGTGCACCAATTTTTTCTGCCCCCCAACTCCGTTGGTATGACGCTTTTTAAGTAATTGGACAAAATTAATTACACAAAAATTGGGGCTGAAATCTTAGAAATCGCCACAGACATCGCTTCGCTAACCTTTGGTAATACTTCCCTGACTTCTGGTATCACAGATTTTTAATTAGCTGTATAAATAACAACTGAATCGCCATAGAAAATATACCAGATTTTCCCTAACTAACGCCAATCATCCAGCACAAAAATATCTGACCGATTGTAACCTAGCGCATTAGGTCTTTGCATAGCAACTCCAGTTGTTTGGGTGCGAAAGCCTCTTCCTATCAATAAACGATACTCCCTTCCCACTCAAGGAATAGACATAGAGTTAAACCCAGAACAGACTGATTTTTCGCTCAATTAATGTCTAATTCTACGCTGGGAAGGGAGTAAGCTTCATGACGGCTAGTATTGACTCCCGCCAATAAATTCGACATCCCTACAGCTAAAGTCATGTTTTCGCATAAGTTTACTAATTGTGCAAATCTATCTACAGCATTAATTTCAGGTCGGACAGCAGCAAACTTGACATAACAGTTATTACTACCAGCTTCCGTTCCTGTACCGTAATGGCAAACAGCTAATCCCACTAATCTACTTTAACTCTATCAACCCTGATTTTGCTCTAACCAAGCTGGCAAATCGGTTAAACTTGACAATACTATTGCCAATTTTCTCAAATATGTCTGAAACCCAATAAAATCGTGACGATATCAATAGGGTTTCAGGGTTTTAGCAATAGCATTGACAGTTAATTGTGATATTTGCAAAACACGGTCATTCCAATTACCAAGTTCTTGATTTACCTGATTTCTAGCTTCTTTATCGTTCCAGATTTGCTCCCATTTAAACAACCAACGGGTCAAAAACCGTCCTAAATTCGCTAATTCAAAAGCATAATCACATTCTACATCTGGGGCTATCCATTCAATAAAATACATTGTCTCTCTAATCAAATTTTTGACGACATCATTATTACCGTCTTGTAATAACCCCTGAATTTGTTTTAAGTGGTTGGTTAAATTGTTTAACCTGAGAGAAACATCATCTTTAATAAAGGTTTCTTGTTTATGTTTATAAATTAAGTTAATCATGCTAAAAACTTCATAATAATTGCAGCAACTTGTTCTCTAATTTTAGCGTCCAGAATATTCCTATGTCTGGCTGAACGCGACTGCCTCCGTTCCCAAACGTTTTAATACCTGTAATACACTATAAAGCTCATTATCAGGATTTACCAAAGAAAACAGCCGTGAATTAGCATATTTATGTTCCAATACCTTTAAAAATAAAAACTCATTACCATTGGTAATCATGCCAAAGGTTGGTAGCACAGTTTCCTCATTACCCAACATATAAGCCAAAGCTTGAGGAATTGCGCGTGTCACCGCAAAATCACTCCGTTTTGATTCAATTACCAACAACCAAAGCCGATTTTTTAACACCAAAACATCAATCCGCCCCCGAATAATCGTTCCTTCATCCTCCATTTCTAAAGCCACA
>JANMEE010000048.1:0-4993 GCA_031376645.1 Dolichospermum sp. OTE_75_concoct_329_sub
ACTCCTGACTCCTGACTCCTGACTCCTGACTCCTGACTCCTGACTCCTGACTCCTGACTCCTGACTCCTGACTCCTGACTCCTGACTCCTGACTCCTGACTCCTGACTCCTGACTCCTAAAACTCCGTCCAACGGTCTTGGGGTAAAAAAGAACGCTCCATGGGAATTGGGGCTACTGGTTCGGTGAGGGTGAATATCCCTTCTGTAATCCATTGTTTCAATTCCTGAGCTACTTTTCGGGATAGAAATAAACTGGCTAAAGATGCTACTCGTACCGTTCTGCCTTCGATAGTGATGCGTCCAGATTTAAGTTGGGCGTAACTAACTAAACCGAAGGTAGGACGGACACGACGAGGAATAGAAAAATCTACTATTGGAGCTACTAAGTCTTTATCTTGGACAGCACAGCGTTCTACCACACCAGCATTTAATACTGGTAATGGTACACCTACACCCATCATCAAGGATGGTCCATAGCTTTTAAAATAACAACCTCGTATCCATCGGGCATCCATTTGTTTAGCATCACCAATTAAAGCTAAAGTTGCCGATGGTCCTATAGGTGTGCGATTTTCTAACCGCTTTTGTAAGGGAAAATGTTGTGTCCCTTCCCAAGCGACATAACCAATACCCCCAGCTAAAAAAATCTTTGTCCCAATCCCCACAAGTTGTAAATCAGGGTCATTCAGTAAAGGTGAAAGCGAACCAGGGTTAGAATAAACCGCATTTCCTAAGCGTGGCTGCAATGGTCCCAGATAGGTATGTAGTGGGCGATCTCCTCCATTCACACCGACGATAAAATTTTGATAAAGATTGCGCGGATTAAATAAATAAAACTGATTGATAGTGTCACGGGTGACAGTGGTTTCAAATGTGGCTCTAGGGTAGCAATCAGTAACTTGGCCAACAGCGCGGACTTGGATAGATTTCCCAGCAATTAAATCCTCAATCACATGACCACCACCCCGTTCTCGCACGTCTTCCCCATCTACGGAGTCAACTGGACAACTAGCGCCCAAGTATAAATCTACAGCCCCAAAACCAGCATAAGCAGGAACTCCATCCAACCAGCAACGGCGAATTTTAATCGGTGGGTCAGTATGTCCTAAATTAATAATTGCACCACTTGATTCCATTGGCTCAAATGTGCCAGTAGTAATTACATCTACTTCTTTGGCAGCTTTATTGACACCAATTTCCGCAACTCGCGCTTTTAACTCTTCAGCAGTCCAGACTACCGCCCGTTTCTGGCTGATTTTCTCATTAATCTCCGCAATTGTTCGCATTTTTAATTAATCTGATAGCCTGGCATTAGCTAGATCACCTATCTCCTCAAAATAATATTCTGCAAGAGACTATCGCTACATTGGGATGTTGACGATAGTCTACATGAAGAGGGAGGGGAGTCATTTTTAAGACCCTATTTATAAAACAACTTGGTCACTTGATTTTGGATTTACGTTAGCGAAGCGTACGCAGCGCAGCGAGTATTTTGGATTTTGGATTGAGAATTTTTCCGTCTTGAAGGACGGGGCTTGTACCAAATTTTTTTAATCTAAAATCTAAAATTCCCGTTCAGGATCAAGCCCAGTAAATCTAAGAGTGTGAATCTTTTACTCTGAGTTTAACGGAATCAGCATGAGAAGGTAAACCCTCTGTATTTGCTAAGATATCAATGGCAGATGCCACTTTTTCTAAGGCAGTTTGTGAGTATTGAATAATACTTGAGTGTTTTAAAAATGTTTCTACCCCTAAAGCTGAAGCATAACGGGCTGCACCGGAAGTAGGTAAGGTATGATTGGGACCAGCTAAATAGTCTCCTACTGCTTCTGGTGTGGAACTTCCCAGGAAGATAGCCCCAGCATGGCGAATATGGTTAATTAAAGCCCAAGGATCGGCAACTTCTAATTCTAGGTGTTCGGGTGCAAACTCGTTAGAAAGTTCTGCCGCTGCTGTTAGGGATTCTACTACCACGATTAAACCATAATGGGCGATCGCCTTTTCGGTATCTATCCGGCGAGGGTGATCTACCAATTGTCTTTCTACCGCGATTTGCACTTTTTTCGCCAACCCCGCATCCGTTGTTAGCAAAATCGCTGCGGCCATGGGGTCATGTTCTGCTTGGGCTAATAAATCAGCCGCCACATAATGAGGATTAGCTGTTTCATCAGCAATTACCAGCACTTCGCTCGGACCGGCTAAAGAATCAATCCCCACAGTTCCGTAAACTAATTTTTTAGCCAAGGTGACATAAATATTACCCGGTCCTGTAATGACATTGACTTTAGGAATTGTTTCTGTACCATAAGCTAAAGCAGCGATGGCTTGAGCGCCACCCACACGGTAAATTTCCTGAACTCCGGCTTCTTGGGCGGCTACCAAAACCGCCGGATTCACCATTTTACCGCCTCTAGCAGGTGTTACCATCACTACACGAGGGACACCTGCCACCTTCGCCGGAATGGCATTCATTAACACTGTACTGGGATAACAAGCCCGACCACCTGGTATATATAGACCGGCACGGTCTACAGGGGTGTAGCGTTTGCCTAAAACCACTTCATCATCGCCAAATTGTACCCAGCTTTTGGGAACTCGTTGACGGTGAAAAGCTTCTATTTTCTGGCAAGCTAGACGAATGGACTGAAGCAAATCCTTGGATACCTGTTGATAGGCTGCATCCAGCTCCGATCCTGTTACCTTGAGTTCTTCTGGTTTGAAGATTTGGTGATCAAATTCGGCTGTATAATGTAGTACAGCTTTATCCCCTTGGCGCTTCACCGCTTGCAACACTTCGCGCACTGTTGCCTCTTTATGAAGTACCTGTTCATCCTGTGTGCGATCGCAGATCCGTTGAAGTTCTGATCTAACGTCTGCCTGCTGAGTAATAATTCGCAGCATGGAGTAATGATAATACCAAATTTTACAATAATCACAACATAAGAACCAGTTGGGCTTTTTACCTGGTAGGGTATGAACCTGAATCTGACTCTCTTCTCTAGCTTAACCTGATTTTTTTTTGATACTACTTTATAAAACTCAGACAAGGCTATAAATTTAATCCCCTCTTTGTGTACCTGAATTAGTGGGGTTTAGCTATCGTTTTGTTTTATTTTTTGGTCAATAACCCATTTTAACTTATTTTCCCATTTCCAGGTAATTTTAGAGAATTAAACGCAGATAAACGCAGATAAATTTGTATCTTATGTAAATAACTAGTGCTATATAACTTTTAAGCGTTAGTAATCAATCTGGCTTTTCTGAGTATAATGGTTAAAACTGTTTCTTTTGTCTCAAATTACTTTGTAACTAGTACAGTACGGCGTAAGTTAATGAACCATTTCAAATCTGTGAAAAGCTTATACTGTATTCATTCTAAACTTTAGCCCTAAAAGGATCAATTGTATTTATTAATTCACAAATTCAACGGATAATGCAAGTTTTACCTATCCATAATGGTGCAAATATGAAGGAATGCCCGCCTCTGGGCAAGCTAATTGTTTTAACCGGTCCTAGTGGAGTTGGCAAAGGTACTTTAATGAATGAAATTCTGAAGCGTTATCCAGAATTGCATTATTCAGTATCTGCAACCACTCGTCCTCCCCGCTCTGGAGAAATTGATGGTAAGAACTATTACTTTATCACCCGGAGTAAATTTGAACAGTTGGTTACTCAAGGCGATTTTTTAGAATGGGCAGAATTCGCTGGTAACTGCTATGGTACGCCTCGTAAAGTTGTGCTTAATCATGTTCAGTCTGGTAAATTGGTGGTGCTAGAAATTGAACTAGAAGGAGCAAGACAAGTCCGTACTACCTTCCCTAGCGCCCGCAGCATTTTTATTTTGCCACCTTCGTTTTCCGAATTAGAAAACCGGATTCGTGGACGCGGCCAAGACTCTGAAGAAGCGATCGCTCGTCGTTTGCAACGGGCTGAAGAGGAAATTGCTGCTGCTGATGAGTTTGATATAAAAATTATCAATGATGATTTTGAACAAGCTTTGAAGGAAATAGAGATAGCGATTTTTGGATAAAGACAAGAAAATCAAAATTTTTTGTTGATGTTTTAAAAGGTTATCACCTGATTCCGTCCCTGATTTTTTGCAGTATAAAGAGCTTTGTCAGCATGGGACATTAAGTTTTCTAAACTTTGATCTACTATGGGAATCTGACTAGCAATGCCCATACTCAAGGTAATGCTATTGCTAACCTCAGAATTTTGGTGAGGAATAGCCAGATTAGCGATAGCGAAGCGCTCCGTAGAAATCGCTTCTCTAATGGAATCAGCAATAATTAACGCGCTTTCACTGTCTGTATTTGGTAAAATAACTGCAAATTCTTCACCACCATAACGCGCTACTAAATCAGTGGGGCGTTTAATGGTTTGGGCGATCATTTGGGCAACTCGAATTAAACAATTATCACCGCATTGGTGTCCATAACTGTCATTATAGCGTTTAAAATATGATCCGTATCATGATCAGGCGATTGGCATAAATTTTGACTCCTCAAAACTTTTCAAACACCCTCTTAAACAAGTTGACTCAGAATTAGTCTTACAAGATAAATTTGAGGTGCAAAATACACAACATCGTTATCGAGTAATACGTCTTTGGGAAGAAGATCCAGAACAATTTTTAAATGATCCGGCTTTATTACCTTTTGCTACTCTAGCTGCTACCAATAACCCAGAAAATCTTTTAGGGCAAATAGGTATTTGTTTAATTACTCCCGGTTCGCCCATTTTTTAGGGAGTTAGAAAAAATGTGCAAATAGGAGTATAATCAGAGACAAATTATCCAAAATAAGCTAAGTAAGTATATGTTCGACGTTATGGCATGTCACTAATGAAACTGAAGCTAACCTGAGTTTGAAACAAGCAGTTCGTGCTTATAGAGATGAGTATTTGACAGAACGAGGATTTGCTCGACTTAAAGGCTTTCCTCTTTCTTTAACTCCAATTTATTTACAACGTGAAGACCATATTACTGGTTTGA
>JANMEE010000059.1:0-20207 GCA_031376645.1 Dolichospermum sp. OTE_75_concoct_329_sub
TCTTCTGCACTATATTCTCTTGTCTTCATTGCTTGATTCCCATTGAGCTTTTTTCTTTAATATTTTATACCACTTTTTTCTTCTTTTTCCTCAATTTATGCCCTTGCTGAGTATAAATTAGCTAGTTTATTGAACGTATCCCAAAAGTTTATTTCACTGGTGGAACGAGGCGATCGCCCACTAAATCCGCAACAATCTGCCTATATTCGCATCCTCTTAGATATTAAAATTTGAACTACTTACAGCTTTAGGCGTATACATGGTTGATCTAAATCTAATATTTAGGGTCAAAGTTGAAAATTTTTTTTAAACTCTAACTGTAGTTATTGGTGTTCCATAGATATACTTCACAAGGTCACAACTTGAGTTTTTTCAAAAGTCTGAAATTTAAGAGTTAGTAAGGATTTCATTTCTTCTTTGTAACTCAGATGAGTTTGAGAGATGGCAGTAGAGATAGCATTTTTAAAATCGGAAAAATCTTCATAATATTGACCATATAAACATTTCTTTTTCACCCATTTCCATAACCTTTCTATTAAATTTAAGTTAGGAGAATAAGCTGGTAAAAATAATAACTCAATGCCTAAACTTTCTGCTAACTCCATTACTACCCGACATTTTTGATATCGAGCATTATCTAAAACTAAAGTGATGGGAATAGTTAAGCCTAAATCGTATATTTTTTGCAAAAGTTCACAGACTTGCACCCCAGTTATATAAGTATCATTGGTTACGGTAATTACCTGATGATTGATAGCGTTTAATGCCGCTAAAACATTAAACCTTTTTCGCCCTGATGGTGATTTAATAAATACTCTTGTTACACACCAGATATATCCTAAAAATGCTTTCATGACAAAGTGTGCTGCATCAACGAAAAATACTGCTCTCTTACCTTGTCTAGCCTCTTCTAGCAGTGGCTCTAGCTTTTTTTCCTGATACTCCTTTTGGGCTTCTACATCCGCATTTCCTGGTACGTAACCTACTTTTAGTCTTTTCATTCCTATTCTTTTTATAAACTCTCTTACCTGATTTTCACTTCTTTTTATTCCCGTTAATTCTTCAATTTCTTTCACCGCTTCTTTGATACTCATTGGCGGATTTTTCTCGAAATGTTTTTCCAGGGTTTCTTTATATTCTAATAATTCACTTTTTGGACGATAGAAATTTATTTCTTTGAGTTTTTCTATTCCCCCTTCTTCATATTCTTTGATGTATTTTCTCACTGTATTTTCACACAGACTTACTAATGATGCTATTTCGCTATTTCTAAAGCCTTTACTTTTTAACCACATTATTTCCATTCTGATTTGTACTCTCGGATGTGGATGATTAAATCTTTCATAATGGAATATTGCCTTTTCTTCTGCACTATATTCTCTTGTCTTCATTGCTTGATTCCCATTGAGCTTTTTTCTTTAATATTTTATACCACTTTTTTCTTCTTTTTCCTCAATTTATGCCCTTGCTGAGTATACTAATATTACCCGTTGTTATTAATAGTAGTTTGTAAGGCTCTTTTTTGATTAAAAAAGAATCTAAAAAATCTTTATCTTTAGTAATGACAATTCTTTGTTCTAGAATTGATAATTTGTTAATTTCTGAATCTGGACTTGCATTTTGTAAAGGAAGATTTTTGGTATGTATAACATCATAACCTAAGTTTTCCAATAAATTGGCAATTGTCATTGGTAATTGAGCATCAATTAAGAATTTCATGAAACTAATTGCAGAATACTTTTAACTTGAGTAAGTCGAGTAGCAAAGGTAAGAACTGCTAAAATATCTTCATATTCTAAATCATCATAATCTTCTAGAATATCATCAATAGTCATTCCTGAACTCAAAAGTTCCAAGATCATTTCCACAGGATAGCGTAATCCGCGAATACAGGGTTTACCATGACAAATATCATGGTTAATTGTTATTCTCTCTAATACTGGGTTATTCATAATGTGAGATTTTATCATCAAACTGAATTAATTATACCTTATTTTATAAAAACTTGATACAGGTGTTGGGTTTCGTTACCTCAACCCAACCTACAATCTAGTGATAAAATCCCTGTATTTATCCTGTTAATCCTTTAATCGGTGGACATCCTGATTCAGACAATTACTTATTATCTAACTAATTGCATTGCTGAATTAAAAAACTGCTGACATAAGCCTTTGGTAATTAAAATGGTTGTTAACAAGTTGGTGACAGCCACCATAAAAATAATTAAAATCTCGTAGGATACAGCATCTAAGGGGGGAACTCCAGCTAATAATTGTCCATTGGTAAATGTTGGTATTGTCACCATACCAATCAACATCATTTGGTTCAAAGTAGGCATCAATGCAGCGCGAATTGCTTCTTTGCGGTAGGGTTTGATAGCCTGTTCCACCGTCGCACCTAAACTTAAATGAGTTTCTATTTCGGTAG
The DNA here is from genome assembly GCA_031376645.1 of Dolichospermum sp. OTE_75_concoct_329_sub. GTDB lineage: Bacteria > Cyanobacteriota > Cyanobacteriia > Cyanobacteriales > Nostocaceae > Dolichospermum. The sequence goes on from JANMEE010000059.1 coordinate 2,428, forward strand.
GAAATTGATGAATACTAGTAACCAGACGTTCTCCCGCAACTGCGGCTGCATTCATGGCATTACCCAGCAATATGCCAGCTAAAGGAATGATATAACGGGGTTCATACCATCTGTCTGGTTGAATAATTAAAAAATTAGTGTAAAGCAATGTTAAGGACGTACTGACAAAAATTGTTACCCAGACTAAAGGTAAAACGTGAGGAATTTTTTGGCTGATCCGATTGCGAGTAATAATTGCGGTAATTGTCAGAATTATTGCTAGAATCCCCACTACTGCCCAAACATTGTTAACAGCAAAAATGAAGTCAAAAACGTATCCTAATACCAGTAGTTGGAGGATAGTTCTACCAGTAGCTACGCTTAAATTTAATTCTAGTCCTAATTGCTCCCAAGCCGATAAACCAATGGCGATCGCCATTAAGCCAATAGCTAAAGCCAAATCTACCATATCCAATTTGATTAGCTCTGGCATAGTTTGTCTACCTCTTAACGATTGAAAACATGAAGGTGACAGGGAACAGGTGATAGGTGACAGCAGCAGAAGTCTTGAGAAGGGAGAAAGAATAAATAATAGAAACTTTACCTTTTTTAATCTAATCTGTCACTTTTTTGCTTCTTAACTGTAACCTGTCACCTGTCACCTGTCACCTGTAATCTTTTCCATCTACAAATAAAATAAAAACTCATGGTTAAAAGTGTAAATTCGATTCCAGCCTTTGATATTAAAGAACAATATGCCACCATTGAGGCGGAAGTAAGTGCGGCTGTTTTAGCGGTTCTGGCTTCTGGGCGTTATATTGGTGGTCCAGCAGTTACAGATTTTGAACAACAGTTTGCAACTTATCATGGCGTAAGTGAATGTGTAGCTTGTAACTCAGGCACTGATGCCCTATTTTTAGCATTACGCGCTCTAGGAATTGGTGCAGGTGATGAGGTTATTACCACACCATTTACTTTTTTTGCGACGACAGAAGTTATTAGTGCTGTGGGAGCAATTCCAGTATTTGTAGATATTGATGCCACTACGTTTAATTTAGATGTAGAAAAAGTAGCCGCAGCAATTACATCAAAAACTAAAGCGATTATGCCAGTACACCTGTTTGGCATCCCTGTGGAGATGACAGGATTAATGGAAATTGCTAACTCTCATAATTTAGCAGTAATTGAAGATTGCGCTCAAGCTACTGGTGCCAGTTGGGAAGATAAAAAAGTCGGTAGTATTGGCCATATTGGTTGCTTTAGTTTCTACCCTACCAAAAATCTTGGTGGTTGCGGTGATGGTGGAGCAATGACAACAAATGATCCAGCGATCGCTACTCAATTACGAGTTTTGCGGGAACATGGGAGTAAAGTCAGATATCTTCATGAAGAAATTGGTGTCAATAGTCGGTTAGATGCTATTCAAGCGGTAATTTTACAAATTAAACTACGCTATCTCGATTTTTGGAACAACAGACGCAAGCAAATCGCTGATTATTATTACCAACACCTCAGCCAAGTTCCTGATATCATAGTTCCTCAAGAATTTCCAGGTGGTGTCGGTGTCTGGAATCAATATACCATCCGCATCTCTGGAGAAAGACGTAACGGTGCAAGTGGTAGATATCGAGATTGGGTCAAAAACCAGATGCAGGAAAAGGGAGTAAATTCCATGATTTACTATCCCTTACCTTTACATTTGCAGCCAGTGTATAAAAGTTTAGATTATCAACCAGGGCAATTCCCAGTTTCCGAGCAAGCTTGTCATGAAGTTTTATCCTTGCCCATGTTCCCCGAATTAGAACAAGAACAACAAGATAAAGTCATTAATACCTTGAAAGATTGTTTATCCTGAATCCTCTATCTGTATTTATAACCGATACAGTAGAGACGTTCCATGGAACGTCTCTACATTATTTATTTCTGGAGATGTGGTTATTTACGCGAATGTTCGAGTATTTGCAGTAGCCAAAGCTTCTACCAAACTACGCACAGCAGCAATCATGGCGATTTCACTATTGAGTTGGTTAATAGCTGAACCGACACCAATACCAGCCGCACCAGATGCGATCGCCATTGGTGCAGTAACATTAGAAATACCAGAAGCACACAATACAGGTACAGAAACCGCACGGGCAATTTCATAAGCTGCGGCTAAAGTCGGAGCAGCCTTTTCAATTAAACCCAAAGTACCGGGATGAATAGGATTACTGCTAGTACCACCTTCAGTTTGAATAATATCAGCGCCGGCTTTCACCAAATCTTCAGCCAGTTGTACCTGTTGGTCTAAGGTGAGAATATGGGGAACAGTCACAGACAGGGTAATTTCTGGTAACAAAGCACGGGTTTGGCGAGTTAGTTCCAAAACTTCAGCAGCTTCAAATCTGCGCCCTTGGGCGTAAAAAGAATCGAAATTACCAATTTCAATTAAATCAGCACCAGCAGCAACAGCAGTTACAAACTTATCGGGTTCAACCGCAGATACACAAACAGGTAATTTGGTCAAACTTTTCGCCAATTTCACCAAATTCACATCAGCAGCAATATCCACAAAAGTAGCACCACCCAAATCAGCCGCTTTCACAATCGCAGCCACACTAGCAGCATTGAAGTTATTCAAACCGCTAATTACCTTTAGCACAGGATGAGCGAATGCACGTTTGAGGTTAGGATACATAGTCATAATTTTTCTTTTGCAGCTTCTTTCAGTAGAAATATTTTTACACTAAAGTATAGCAATATTTGGTTTTGGAAAAAACTCAGTCGGCTTCACTTCAGTAATTTCCTCAATTTATCACTGATGAGTCTGCATAAATCCAAGTAGGGATTGTTAAAACAGATTTCGTAACGCCTTAGAAATCTCCAAGTTCCTTCTTCCTTCTTCCTTCTTCCTTCTTCCTTCTTCCTTCGTGTCCTTCGTGCCTTCGTGGTTCGTTTCTTATTCGGCAAAATTTATTTGACAGACTACTAGTCTGCCCTAATTAACAACATTATTTCAGCCCATCTACTTATTTTTTGAAAAGCCGTAATTATACCAATATCTTTTTTTCTGGAAAAATTATATGTTTTAATTTAGACCAAATTTATAAAAAAGCAGGCAAATTCTAATGGCACAACTAACTGCTATAGAACAAGAAATGCTGGAACTGTTGAATCGGTTTCGCATGAATCCAGCCAAAGAACTTTCTATATTACTTAACTCCACAGACTCTGATGTTAACTCTGCTTTGAGCTATTTTCAGGTTAGCCGCACAGAATTAGCTAACCAGTGGGCAACCCTAGTTCCAGTGCAACCCCTAGCCTGGTCTAGCACTCTTAATGATGCAGCAGCTAATCATAATAAATTAATGATCAGTAATGATCAACAAAGCCATCAACTACTAGGAGAATCTAGCTTAGGCACTCGCTTCACCAATGCTGGATATACTGGCTGGACATCGGCCGGGGAAAATATCTATGCCTATTCTAAATCAGCCTTTCATGCTCATGCAGGTTTTGCCATAGATTGGGGAAATACATCCACAGGTATTCAATCTGGCTACGGACACCGCCAAAATACGATGAGTAATAATTTCCGTGAGGTGGGATTATCCATTACCCCGGAAAATAATCCTGCAACTGCGGTGGGTCAGTTGGTAGTGACACAAGATTTTGGCACTCGTTCAATATTGAACAATAAAGGATATTTGTTAGGGGTGGCTTTTCAAGATTTTAATGGGGATAGTTTCTATAATGCCGGAGAAGGTTTAGGAGATGTCCTGATTAATGTTTCTCGACTAACGGGGACGGCTTTTAGGCAAAATTTAGGAACAATGGGTGCTGGTGGTTATCAAACCCTCTTAGACCCTGGACAATATCTAGTGCGGTTTTTCCGTAATGGTACAGAGGTGAAAACTCAAACCACAACTATCAACGCTACAAATACCAGCAATGTGAAAATAGATTTGATTCAAGCTGTTGGCGCTGCACCTGCTACCGGCAAAGGTAAAATTGTGGGGACTCTGTTTAACGATATCAATAGTAACGGAGTTCAAGATACATGGGAACCAGTTCAAAGCGGTTGGAAGGTATTTCTCGATACTAATGGCAATAAACAATTAGACACTGGTGAAGTATCTACAAATACAGATGCTAACGGCAGATATATTTTTAATAATCTGACACCAGGAACTTATAATGTTACGGAAGTTTTATCCTCTCGTTGGAAACAGACTTTACCCAATCCGGGAAACCCTATTGGTTCGGAAACCTACAAGCTAGATGATGCTAACTCTAATGGGAGTATTGCTTACAGTTCTGGTGATACTATGATTTTTAATGCCTTTACTGCCAAATCTGCCAATGAGGTGATTAATTCGATTTCGGTGGGTTTATCTAGTTATGGTAATGCTAAGGCAATTTATCTTTATAAAGATTTAAACGGGAATAATGCCCCTGATAGTAATGAAAAAATCCGAGAATTAGCCACTAATTTAACTGGAAGTAGTGGGTTTGCCAATATATCTATTACACCTACAACAGTCAGCGGAACTTTCTTTGTGGCTGCTTTGTATCGGGGAAATGGTTCTAGCAGCACCTGGATATCGAGAGATACTGATAATCCGGCGGGGAAATCTTGGTTGGCTTATAGTGGGGCTAATAATTTTAATCCCTCTAGTTTTTCTGCCTTTGCTGTAAGTGGCAATAATTGGCTACTACGAGCTAATACTCCAGGAACGTTACCACAAATTGTCACTGTTGCTGCTAATCAAACGCTCTCGCCAATTAATTTTGGCAACCAAGAAGTTAATACTACTAGCAACCCTTACTTTGTAATCAATGATGTCTTGGTGACAGAAGGTAATAGCGGTAGCAGCAATGCAGTTTTTACTGTCAAACTGTCTAGTGCAAGTACCAAAGTTGTAACTGTGGACTATGCCACAGCAAATAAAACTGCAACCGCAGGTAGTGATTATACTGTTAGTAATGGTCTTCTCACTTTCAATCCTGGGGAAATAGAGAAAACTATTAATGTGGCTGTGTTGGGAGATACGACATCAGAATCAGATGAAACCTTTTTTGTTAATCTTCTTAATCCCACCAATGCAGCTATTAGCGATAATCAAGGTATTGGGCTGATTTTAAGTGATGATACCCCAACAATTTCAATTAATGATATGACAGTAGTTGAAGGTCAACGTAATCAAACGACTTTAACTATTAGTCTCAATGCCGTCTCCAACAAAACAGTTACCGTCAACTATAGTACAACGGCTGGCACAGCTACGGCTGATTTAGACTTTACTGCAATAGCGGGTATTCTCACCTTTAACCCCGGAGACACCAATAAGACTCTCAATATCCCTGTTCTCAATGATTCTCTCAGCGAAGCTGATGAAAAATTTACAGTTACTTTAGTGAATTCTACTAATGCCGTTCTTGGTAAATCAACCAGTAACGTCACCATTACCGACACTCTTCAAGCCAGTCATACTACAACCCTACCTACCAACGTAGAAAACTTGACTTTGACAGGAACAGCAGTAATTAACGGCATAGGAAACAGCGGCAACAATATTATTATAGGTAACAGTGCTAACAACACTCTCACTGGGTTAGATGGTAATGATATTTTTGTTGGTGCAGGGGGGAAAGATACCTTAACCGGTGGTACTGGAAGTGACAAATTTAATTACAAAAACCTGACCGATTCTTTGTTGAGTAACTTTGATGTAATTACTGACTTTAATGCTAATTTGGGTAATGATTTATTCTTAGTTACAACTACACCAACCAATCTTATCAATCCAGGATCAGTCAGCACATTGGATGCTATAGGCATTAGTAATATATTGACTGTTGCTAACTTTGGCGGGAATTTTATCGCACAATTTACTTTCGGTAGCAGAAGTTTTATAGCTATGAATAATACAATCTCTGGATTTAATCCCGCGACTGATGCCATTGTCGAAGTAACCGGATTTACGGGAGTATTCAATGTCAATAATTTTACAATTATTTAGTTGAACCAGGTGATCTGGGTTTTTTTGCATAAACCCTCGAAAAGGGGGAATAGAGAAAATAGTGTTACTAGACTTGGGTTAAATGCTGAAGAATATCATCCATGTTGATAGGTGCAGGTTAGTGTCACGAAGTTTTCGCCACTTTTACAGCAAATTGTCATCAAACCCGGAACAAGAACCCCACCCCCAACCCCTTCCCCGCAAGCGATGAGGGCGCTAAGATGTATCTTATATAATTGAAAATCGCTGTAAATTCATTTCTTGAAGCCCTTGCTAGAGGGAAGTCGCAAAATGGGATTATATAAATGGCGAAAACTTTATGACACTAGCCGCTTTTGAAGGATTCAGATCCCCGACTTCTTTAAAAAATCGGGGATTTTGTGGTTAGAGAACTCCATAGAATGATTGATCCTGTTTTCAGGTCATTCCCCTGAAGCTTGTCCCCGTGAAAACGGGGAAGGGGAATCCAGAAATTATTTATGTTCTATAAGACAATCTGGATTCCCGCTTTTGCGGGAATGACATTGAAAATGGTTTGTGGAAATTTTCACGCTTACTATGGGATCATGTTTTTTGTGGAGTTCTCTTACTGATTAACTAAACAAGAAATTAGAACCAAAGAGGTTTACATTCAGATCAGTACCAGTAAAACCAGATGTGGCTGATAAACTGACTAATAACCGTCCTGTCCCAAAACCAGTATTATTACCAATACCATCACCAATTCGTACTTGTGTATTTGCACCCAATGTAACAACATCAAGGTTAGTAATACCGATGAAATTAAGTTTATCGCCACCGACACCACGCACAAACTGATAAACTGTGTCTGCACCATCACCAGAAGCATAGTTAACCATATCCACAGCAGCATCATTTAAACCTAAATACAGGTTATCATTACCCAAACCACCAATAAGGGTATCTGCACCTAGACTACCATTAAGATAATCATTGCCTAAACCACCTATCAGGGTGTTATTACCACTGTTACCTGTAATGCTATTATTTAGGTCATTACCAATACCATCAATAGTGGCTGTACCTTGTAAAGTCAGGTTTTCGAGATGATTACCTAATGTGTAAGTAACGGTGCTATAAACGGTATCTGTACCTTTATTCAGGTTTTCGGTGATGCTATCTCCGGCATTATCCACATAATAGGAATCATTACCCAAACCACCAATGAGGGTATCTGCACCTGTAGCACCGTTGAGGGTGTCATTTCCTGCACCACCTGTCAGAGTATTAGCGGCGGCGTTACCTGTAATGGTATTATTTAGGTCATTACCAGTACCATCAATAGTGGCTGTACCTTGTAAAGTCAAGTTTTCGATATTTGCAGCTAAGGTGTAAGTAACGGTGCTGAAAACGGTATCTGTACCTTCATTCAGGTTTTCAATGATGCTATCTCCGGCATTATCCACATAGTAGTAATCATTACCCAAACCACCAATCATGGTATCTGCACCTAAACCACCGTCGAGGGTATCATTACCATTACCACCATACAAGTCATCATTACCTACTAAACCGTAGAGTTTATCACTTCCATCCAAGCCTTCAATACGATCTGCGTTAGCTGTACCGTTGAGAGTATTATTAGCTGCTGTGCCTATTATGATGGTGTTTTCTGCAACATCGTTAATATTGATGGTTAATTGTTTTTCGTAGCTTAACCCACCTTGATCTGTGGTTCTAACTCGAATGTTGTAACTGTTTTTGGTTTCGTAGTCAAATACAGAGTTGGTTGTGAGTTGATTATTGGTAATGGTAAATAATGCGTTATCAGTTGCACCTGAACCAGTAATTAGACTATAAATGAAGGTGTTTCCTGTATCTGGGTCTGTGGTGGTAAAATTACCAACTAGAGCATTTAGGGCTGAATTTTCAGCAATGGTGTTTTTGGAGAGGGTAATATCCGTTGGGGCTTGATTGGCGACACTATGTTTATAGTTAAAATAGCTGGCGGTTAGGCTTAATCCTGTACGATTTTGAAGGATAGCAATAAGTTCATCGGGTTCTGTTCCGGGTTTATCTAAATAGAGATTTGTATTAGAACCAGAAACTGTTAATAGATAGTCATTACTTGAACCACGAAGCTGAATGGTATCATCAGCGGGGGTAAAATCAGTTATTTGGGCGTAGTCATTAGTGCCAGCGAGTGTACTGTTCCCGTCATCGTAACCAATCCAATCGTTATCACCAAGGATGAATTTATCGCTTCCGGCTCCTCCTGTTAGGGAGTCTATTTCTCCTCGTCCGGGGTTACTATTATTAGGGTTAACGCCAATAATGAGGTCATTACCTGCACCTCCAGTAATGGTATCGTTTCCTAAACCACCTGTGATATTGTCGTTACCAGTTCCTGTGGTAATGCTATCATTTCCATCTCCTCCATCAATGGTATTAGTGCCATCTCCTCCACTAATGGAATCATTGCCTAAACCACCTGTGATATTGTCGTTACCAGTTCCTGTGCTGATGCTATCATTTCCCTCTCCGCCATCAATGGTATTAGTGCCATCTCCTCCACTAATGGAATCATCACCTAAACCAGCAGTAATGTTGTAGTTTCCGAACCCACCGTAGTTGTAGTTGTAGATGCTATCGTTGAGAACTGTTCCTGTGATTTGAAAGCGTTCAATATTGCTAAAACTAACTTGGTCATAACTGCTGCTGTTGTAGGAAGCTCGGAAATATCCGTGATAAACACCACCAGAAATACCACCGTAGTTATTGCTAGAGTAGTCTAGGATTAACAGGTCATCCCCTGCTCCTCCATTTATTGTGTCTATTCCTAATCCAGGAGTGATAGTATCATTTCCAGCACCTGTATTCAGATTATCGTTGAATCTTCCAGCCAGTTTAATAGTATCGTTACCGCCTCCTGTAGTTAGTTCAAACGCCTCGATGTTAGTGACGCTTGTTCCTGTTGGGACGATAGGGGTGACACCAGTAGTATCCAAGGTAATCCCGGTCGTAATCTCAGTAAAGTCTTTCTTTAGTGTATCAACGCCGTCTCCGCCATCAATGGTGTCGTTTCCGAACCCGGCATTGAAATAGTCATTTCCTGCACCGCCTATGAGAATATCATCCCCATTGCCTGCATTAATGGTGTCATCACCTAAACCACCATTGATATTGTCGTTCCCACTTCCTGTAGTGATGGTATCATTGCCGTCTCCGCCATTAATGGTGTTATTACCATCTCCGCCATTAATGGTGTCATTGCCTAAACCACCATTGATATTGTCGTTGCCACTTCCTGTGGTGATGCTATCATTTCCGTCTCCTCCATCAATAGTGTTATTCCCATCTCCTCCATTAATGGTGTCATTGTCTAAACCACCATTGATAGTGTCGTTCCCACTTCCTGTGGTGATGCTATCGTAAAGAACTGTGCCTGTGATTTGAAAGCGTTCGATATTGCCAAAACTAACTTGGTCATAGCTTCTGCTGTTGTAGTAAGCTTGGAAATATCCGTAATAAATACTACCATACCGAATTCCACTATAGTTATTGCTAGAGTAGTCTAGGACTAACAGGTCATCTCCTGCACCGCCATCTACTGTGTCTATTCCTCGCAAAGGGCTAATCCTATCATCCCCAGAAGTACCTGTGAGGGTGTCGTTGTTTGCAGTGCCGTTGATAGTGTTGTATCCCATCGTAGCCAGAGAGAAAGCAAATCCCTGTCCTGCGATGTTGCCTTGTTTTTGTAAGGTAGCTAATACTTGTTGTCCAAAGTCACCAGTGGTTTTGAGGCTGTTGCCAAAATCTAGCATCAAAGCAGCACCAGCGATAGGATCTGTGTATTTGGTTTGCAAAGTAATGACGGTGGCTCTGACATCAATATCAAACTGGTTTGTGGTGCTGTTCCAATTCAAGTTGATGCTGTCGTATAAGCTTTTGAAGTGGGTTTGCGCCATTAATTGGCTATATAGTGCTTGATGTAACTTATCATAGATGGTTTGTAACGCCGCCGCCGCAGCTTGTCCAGGATTGTTTCCCTGTACAAAACGCTGACCCAAAAAAGCCTCGATCGCATAAATTGTACGCCCATCAGTCACATTGCCGCCCCGACTATTCACTGCGTATTGATCTGCTCCACTCCAAGAGAATAAGATTTGGTCAAATAAGGCATGGCGTGTGGCAACATCTGTAGTGTTGGCAAATTGTGTAACTAAGGTTTGTAGTTTGCCACTGGTATCTCGCGCGATCGCTTGCTGTAGACTATGGACATTGCCAAAGCCTTGCAATTCGGGTAGAGCGGCAATGGTAGCATTCACAGTAACGAGGTCTTGATCAATTGTGCGGGCGGTGTCAGTTGCAAACCAAACATCATTCATTGCCCGTGTGCTGCCATCTGTACGAGTGTAGTTGCCGACTTGTAGGTGCTGATTGCCTTGGGCATCAGTTTGCGTTTGATTAGTAAAGCCAGTATTTAGGCTTTTAACACCAGCTTGGGTAAGGGTAAGCATTTCACCCGTATCTACCACTCCGTTGCTGTTGCTATCTTTCCATACGCGCAATTGGGAATAGTCACTGTCGGAGGTATCAATCTTACTATCTTTATTACTGTCCAATTCTGCTAGAGCGACAAAACCATTGGCGGCTTTACTACCATTCTTGAGCAGGGTGTTATTACCGAACAGTTCAGAACCATCGTCTATTTTTCCATTGCCGTTTTTGTCTAATACCAGCAGTCCATCGTTTTTGCCAACCCAGCCAGTAGTTTCAGCAAATTTATTGCCGTCTAAATCAAAATGCACTCCGGCAGATTTGCTGATTGTGTCAACACCGTTACCATCTAAATCGAGAATTAAGGGGCTGCCCATATTTTGGGCTTGGTTGAAGGATGTTTGGAGAGATTTGACGAATATGTCGGAAAGCGTAAATCCGTAAAGATTGGATGCCACAGCTACTAGCCCTAAAACAGTTGCAATTGGTATCAGAATAGATGTGGTTGATATAACTCCGACAGCTACCGCAAGTGCAACTGGGATCGTTCCTACGCTGATCAGATCGCCGACCTTTATATCCTTACCATCTTGTCTATCCATTGTTATCTGAATAAAAGAAAATCCTCCGCCCACAAAGGATAAACCTGATAAAGCCCTTGTAATACCAGATGTTAGGGCTACAGATGATTTAGCTGATTCAGTAATGCCCAAAAACTCACTCACTGAGACCGCTGCTTGTCCCCCATTGCTGGCTAAAGAAAAAGTAGAACCTACAGCACCTGCCACACCTGAATCTGTATTCAGATTGTTAACTGTATCAGTACCAGCAGCAACTAAAACTAGAACATCTATCTTGACACCCATAATTATCTCCAAGATTTAAAAATTTATAATTACGATTTACTTAGACAGCCCATATGTAGCTTGAAAAGTTTCCTAAGATACTATATTCTATTGAGCTTCGCTACATTTGACCTAACTCTCATTTACGACAGTTGAGCAATGATTTTACGCAAATCGCTCCTAATTCGTAGTATGAGTTTACAAATCAGAAGAAACAGACGGGATATTGAAAATGTGATCGCCTTTTCCAGAGGTAGGATGAGCGATATTATGGGGTTTTGGTTTGCGATCGCCCTTTCCAGAGGTAGGATGAGCGATATTATGGGTTTGAATTTGCGATCGCCCTTTCCAGAAGTAGAATGAGCGATACTATGGGGTTTGAGATTGCGATCGCGAAGCGCGACCTAGGAATTGCTAGTTTAAGGGAATAGGTGATCGTTCTTTTTAGACCAAGTAAGTAGGTTATAAAAGTATTATCATTTACATCAAAAAATATTTTTAGTGACACAAAGTTTAGTCACAATCATGACACAGTTACTTACAGGTGTCAACCCTATAAGGGTAAATTAAATTGCTATGAGAGTTAAACAACTGTAAAGAGACCCGCGTTGCAGGGGTTTAGCTTTTGCTCTTTCACTTTACCCTGACCAAAGATTGGAAGTTTGGAAAATGGAAGCAATGAGAATTGTTAAGTATCAAGCTCAAGAACATCCAATTACTTAATTAGGAGGAACAATGAGATTATCTTCATCTCCTTCTTGATAACTCTGTATAAACGAAATAGGTTGTAATTTCAGTGATTGTAAAGATATGAACTGCAAAAGATTATCTTGTCTGATCATACTTATAACTTTTGATAATGATATTACTGAGTTGCCAATCTTAGGGACAAATAAATTTTGGGTAGTCACATCAACCTCTTTTTTATCCTGATACAACAATGAAGTCACAGGTTAATAACACAGACGATAGCGAAGCGCGACCTAGGAATCGCTCATTACAAAAAGGATATAAGCACAATAAGAGGATTCCGTTCCCATCAGTTTAGGCAAACTGTCCAGATATGTTCTTAATGACAGTTTCCCTTGGTTATGGTGAGTCATTGTCTACCCCCAATAGGGTGATTGCTACTGGATTTTCCAGCTAAATAGTATAATAACTAACTAAACTTTATTTGTCAACTATGTTAGTTTATTATTTTAATTTGTTGGCTTATGTAAAATTTACGTGGTGGTAAAATAGATAAAAATATTTTTTTTAGGCTATTATTGCTATAATATGTAACTTTAACGGTGACAGAAATGGCAAAACCCGCTCTGAGAACTTCCGACAAAGGACTCTTACAAGCCCAGGAGGCTTTTAGTAAGCAAGGATTTACACAAGAGTCTTTAGCGGATCAACTGGGTTGTAACCGCTCAGTTATTAATAAATTTTTTAATGGCGATAACGTTTGGGATAAATACTTTATCAGCATTTGTGAAGCGTTAGGTATTGACAGTCAAGAGGTTGTATACGGTTATATTGCACCTTCAGTTCAATATTTGGTGGAAAAAGTCAGGACTCAGATAAAAGAACTCACCAAGGAGTTGTGCGGAACGATGCGGATATTGGATATGACGCACCCTATGGATTTGAGTCATATCTACACTGATGTCAATATTCTGGAGAAATTAACAGCACTTAGACGCATAACAATTGATGAATTTAAAAACTGTAAGTATGAAAACTTTGATAGATTTGGATTAGGTAAAGTTGTAGATGAACGAGTTCTAGGCGTAAATGCAGTTGAAAAATATCAAAAACTAATTGTACTAGGAAAGCCCGGAGCAGGTAAAACCACCTTCTTAAGGTATCTGGCAATTCAATCTAACCAAGGCAATTTTTTATCCAATCTTGTACCTATTTTTATCCCTCTAAAATATTTTGCCGAAACCCCAGATAAACCTAGTTTATTTGCATATATCAGTCAGCAATACTCTGCTTGTGATGTGACATCTGAGGAATTTAGTGAATTATTTAAGCAAGGTTCGGCGCTAATTTTACTAGATGGATTAGATGAAGTTAGTGTAGAGGATCAAGAGCATACCTTAAAAGAAGTGAGAAATTTTTCGAGAATATATTTTGAAAATCATTTTGTAATTGCTTGTCGAATTGCCTCTTGGGACTATACATTTGATAAATTTACAGAAATAGAAATAGCTGATTTTGATGACAAACAAATCAATGAATTTGCGAATAATTGGTTTAGAAATAAAGAAGTAAAAGCAAGTGATTTTATTAAATCTTTAAACAAGAATAACCGAATTTATCAACTAGCTGTCACTCCCCTTTTATTAACTCTCCAATGTTTAGTATTTGAAGAATATGGTAAATTTCAGAATAATCGCTCAGAAATTTACAGAGAAGCATTATTTATCTTATTAAAGAAATGGGATGCCAAACGAGGAATTCATCGAGATCAACCGTATGAGAAATTATCATCTACACGCAAGGAAGATTTACTTCGTGAAATTGCTTATATTATGTTTGAGAAAGAGAGATATTTTTTTACAGCCTCAGACGTTAAGCATATTATTGATAAATATCTTAAGAAAATATTAAATTTAGAGGAAATTTCAAATTTTTCACAGATAGATATTGAAGATTTTTTAAACTTTATTGAAGCGCAACATGGATTAATCGTTGAGCGGGCTAAAGGCATTTATTCATTCTCTCATCTGACTTTCCATGAGTATTTTGTTGCTACAAGAATTGTCAGTTTGATTCCTAGACAAATAGATGAAGAATTACAGGATGATGAAGCTGATAAAAAATTAAACCCTAGTGAATATTTACAAAATGAGCAAGAATTACAAAAACTAGTTAAACACCTAACAAAGCCAAGATGGCGAGAGATCTTTTTGTTAGTAACAGAAATATTACCTGATGCTGAAAAACTTGCTAGATTGATGAAAGAAAAAACTGATGAAATTTTAGCAAGCAATCATAAACTGCAAGAATATCTAATCAAGGTCAAGGCGAAATCGCAATCACTTCTGGATTTGTTTGAAATAATGGATAATGTAGATAATAATAAATTTGCTGCTGCTGTTCGTGCATTTTGTTTCGACATTGATTATGATATTGACCAGGATAGACAGCTTTGTTTTGTCTTAGATAAACGCACAAAATACTTGACTTGTGGTAATTGTTTTACTCGGATATTTGCAGATATTAACAGCATAGAAAAAGGAATTATTGCCGCCCTGAAATATGATGAACTTACCATTGAGCTTCATAAAAAAATTATTAATGCAGACTCTGCGGATGCAATTATGAAAATAGCGGTTGTTTATGGGATGGACTCCCAGAGATTACCGGAAGATTCTCAGAAAGAATTCCAGAAAATAATGAGTGATTATTTTGAACCGCTAGATAATATACAAAATAATGATAAAATAAAGTCTGGCGCAGATAAAGTAAGAGAAATTGCAAGTAAGAAGCTATTGGCTGATAAATTATTAGGTGCAAGTTTTAAAGATTTTGATAGAAATGAACGGGATCTGCTAAAAACGTATTATTACGCAAATAAGCTTTTAGTAGATTGTTTGCTACAAACAGATTGCCTTGTTAATAATAAAGTCCGGGAAAACATTTTAGGAACATTATTTTTATCATATTCTCCAGTTGATTCCTAAGAGGATGTTTGAAAAGTTTTTCGTGTGGTATCTAACACCCGCAGATCCCCCTAAATCCCCCTTAAAAAGGGGGACTTTGAGAAATTTAGCCCCCCTTTTTAAGCTTTTTAAGGGGGACTTTGAGAAATTTAGCCCCCCTTTTTAAGGGGGGTTGGGGGGATCTCGATTAATTCTGATACTTTTCAAACATCCTCTAAGACTGTCTGAAACAAAATTAAACTATTTTTCATCAAATTAACTAGTTGTTTTTTATATCTTCAGGATTTTTTGGGAGACATTTCTATGATTAAAATGCTATTAAATTTGCAAAATGAACGTGTAGTTAGTTTACAACCTTACTTTACAATTCCTAAATTGCCTGAAGAGGCACGCACATTATCACAACAAGTCTCTTATCTTCTTTCTGATACTCACCAGATCCTTCCTGAAGCAGAGGCAATTCTCAACCTCTTACACCGAGATTTGCCAATCACACTACATTCAGCATTTGTTGATGAAGAATCTGTAGCACTTTTGGAAGTTCACAAAACTCTCTATACTATCTATGAAGTAAGTCTTAGCCATCCTCTTTCACCTGTTTGTAGACATGAACATAGTCCTTGGTTATTGACAATTCGCCATCAAATTGAAAATGCTTGGCTGAATTATGAATTACCGCGCATTCAACAACAACTGCCCTCTGTCTCGGAAGCCAAAGATTCAAAATTACTTTGCGCTTGGTTTGTTGAGCAGGCACACAAAGAAACTGATAGCGATAAAGATCTATTAGACTTTTTAGAAAATCAAGCATCTATTGAACAATTCAATCTATTTATACTTTCAGATGCAACTTTAAATTATCGTTTTTGCGATGCTTTAGTTTTAGCTCAACTTCATTTTTCAGAAACTGTAAAAGCTGAAATTGCTCGTAATATTTGGGATGAATACGGTCAAGGAGTGGCAGAAAAGTCACATAGAAGGCAGTTTATACGAATGCTTGCAGAACTTGGTTTACAGCAACCAACTACTCCAATTTGGGAGGACTGGCGACCCTATGCAGGTTATAACCTATATTTTAGTTTTGGCTTAAACCGCAAACACTACTTTAAAGGAATCGGAAGTTTGGCAATGCCGGAAATTTTCGACCCAAATCGCAATCGGAAAATTGTTGTTGGTTTGGAACGCTTATATGTGGATGCACGACTAAAATGCGAATATTTTTATAACCATATAGAGGTTGATGAAAAACATGGTCTAGACTGGTTGAACAATGTGATCTACCCTATCGTTGAAATGCAGCCTGAAGCTGGAATTGAACTGGCTATAGGAGGTGCGCTTCGCATGGAAGCCATGAAGCGCTACAACGAATATCTGGCGTTTAAGCTAGGATTGTTGAAATAAATCTGGTTTTACCAAGGAGCAATGCAATTTTGTGAGAAATCCAGGGAATACCCTGTATGCAGATCAATACCTAAACAGCAAACACCCAGGATTGGCATCCGCCCATGCAGTAGCTTCTGCTACTAAAGGTTTTCTGTATAAACCCTCGAAAAGGGGGATTAAGGATTTGACGACTGAACGGAGGTATCTCTTACAAGGTAACGATAGACACTCGCTTTTGAAAGATCAAAGTCTTTCATGAGAATTTTAATGAGAGTCTAGCCAGATTTGAACTTTTATTCAGATTGCCAAACAACCCAGATATGTAGGGGTAAAGCAAGAGCTTCATTGGTATCAACATCCCGCCAGGAACTCAAGTTCCTTGCTAATATAATAGCCAAAGTTGTCTTTTGATGACTGTTTCTGAACCTATGCAACCTAAACAACAACTATTATCTTATCTCTTAGGATTTACTACCTTATCACTGGGAGTAGTAGTAAATACAAGTCAAAGCGTTATTGCACAAATTATTCCTGATATTACATTAGGTTTAGAAAGTTCTACTACCAATCATAGCGCAGTCAAGGGCATCATTAATGGTGGTGCTGCTAGAGGTAGTAATTTATTTCACAGTTTTCAAGAATTTAATATTGATGCTGGGAAAAGTGTTTATTTTGCTAATCCTATAGGAATTAAAAATATCTTAACTCGTGTTACTGGTAGTAATATTTCTAATATTTTGGGAACATTAGGAGTAGAAGGAACAGCAAATTTATTTTTAATCAATCCTAATGGCATATATTTTGGTAATGGTGCAAGTTTAGATATTCGTGGTTCATTTACAGCCACAACTGCGGATAGTATTAAATTAGGTAAAAATGGGTTATTTAGTGCCACAGCACCAGCGACAAGTAATTTATTGAATATACAACCAGGGGCATTATTTATTAATGCTTTGAGAAATCAGCAAGCAGAAATTAGAAATGAAGGTAAGTTACAAATTAGTAAAAATCTAACATTTGATGCAGACAAAATTAACATATCAAGTAATTTACAAGCGGGAGGAAATTTAAACCTAAAAGCTAATAATACAATTTCAATTCATGGGAGTAATATCAACACCGATAACTATGGAACAGATCAGGGAGGAGATATAAACATTACTACTGGCTCTTTATATCTCACTAATGCTTCTTTTCTTTCTGCTAGTACCTTTAGTCAAGGGGATGCAGGTACTGTCAAGATTACCGCTAATGATGCTGTCAAATTTGATGATCAGAGTAAGGCTTTTAGTCAAGTGCAAGCAGGAGGAAAAGGAAATGCAGGAGGTGTGGAAATTACACTAAGTCTCTAGAAATGCTCAGTGGTTCCGAGCTTAATACTGGTACTAGAGGTCAGGGGGATGCAGGTACTGTGAAGATTATCGCCACTGATTTTGTCAAATTTGATGATCACA
>JANMEE010000204.1:0-10505 GCA_031376645.1 Dolichospermum sp. OTE_75_concoct_329_sub
CAATTCACGAAAGCTGTCACGATTACATACACATGAGCAAAGGCGCAAGCTAAGAACATCGGAAGCTGGGTGCGGTGAAAGTCGCACGCCCAGATTTAACAGAGAGGAGCGCGGGATCATACCCGCCTTCGACTCTACCAATTTCAGCCTCAAGATGGATTGTATTATCCGGTTAGGCAGTAGTAGTCTCTACTTCTGTTTTAGAATCTCCCCTAACTCACTACGCTGCTTAATAAAAGTTGATTAACAGTTAATTGAGTTGAGCTATATTGGAGTATAAAAAATGCCCAAGTGTCTATGCCTAGCAATCCGTCAACTCAATTATCCTCAGAGCCAGAAAACAGTCTTCAGGAGAAATTAATCCGCTCAATCTGGCTGCATGGAGACAAATACTGTTATTTATTTGAACCGGATGGCTCTTATAGATTGTTAAGCACTGACCGCCGAGGTAGGTACACCATCTCAGCTGATGGTCGCTTTGTTTTACTAGATTGGACAACAGATCCCTTCACTGAAGAATTGTCTGTGCTGGAAGATGGGAGTTTATTCATGAGTGGGAGTAATTTTGTGGAAATTGGTACGCGATCGCCTACGGCACCATTGCTCGACCCCTACTATTCGCCTTCTGCCAGCACCCAAACCGTTTATCTGGAACTCTCCGACGACCATTCCCACAAGTTCTATGAAGTCGCTATTAACGGATTAAGTGTCACAATTCGCTATGGACGCATTGATACTTCTGGACAAACCGACAGCAAAACCTACAGCAGTCCTCAAAAAGCTCAAGCTGCTGCCCAGAAGAAAATAAATGAGAAGTTGAAAAAAGGTTATGTGCAGTTGCCGACGGCAGAAAGTCCATCACTAGCTTCTGGATCATCTCTAATTACTCAAATAGCAAAAGAAAGTCCTGTATCTAATTTTACTCCCTACTGGCTACATGAGGATTTTCGCGTCTTTACCAATGACAGAGGTATAGTTAGCACTCATTCCAGTGGGGCAGAGGGATTTGAGGCGAGAATTTTACCTACCGTGAATCAGTACACTGAGGCAGATGGCGGATATGTCGCATTTTACTCACGAGATCCAGCCAAGGCTGTATATTCAGTGGGTGGAGGGATCTATGTGGTGGGGCAGATTCGCCTCAAGGGCAGATATATAGGACGAATTTTTCATCCAGCAGGTTACGAAAATCAAGATATCAGTGCTGCTCCAGAATTCAAAGCGTTATGCCGTCAAACCTTTGCTGTGGAAGGATGGGCAGGAGGGGACACAGGAGGCTGGTTTGCTGGGGTTAATTACCGCCCCGAAATGATGGAAAACACTGTCTCTATTAAGGAAGCTGGTCTGACAACCCAGGGCATTCTTGTTACCGTTAAAGCAGGAGAAGATGTTTGGTGGAGCATTGTAAATTTTCGACCTGGCTCTACTGTAGAAATTGTCGCTATCTCCCCTAATTCCTGGTTCTCCTTCAATCTGATGGCAGGGGAAAATTTTGCCTATCACTTCAATCCGCGTTCCAATGAAGGACAAATCGTCCAAAATACTAAGGTCGGGAATTGGGGGCTGGAAGAAAGACTTCCCTTCCCCCAGGAGATGGCCTTTGGTAAAAAGTTTACTGTGAAGATTGCGGTACAAGAAACCCAATTAGCTGTTTATTTGAATGACACTTTTCTCTCTCATTACCGACATCGTGTCCAACCGGCGGAAATTGATAGTCTGCGATTAATCTGTACTCAAGGTAATCTGCAAGTTTTGTCGGTCAACATATCTGAGCCAGTAGTTAAAAATGATGATCCTCACTCTGATCTCGATATTGACCAATGATGCTGATGGATATGTTATTCGCGATGCTCAACGACGGTTGTTGTACTGAGTTATGGTTGAAATACTGATATAAATGCTTATTTCAAACTGTAAATTGGAGCTTTTTTACCCACTGCAAGGTAGTAATTATTTGGTCAATTTATAGCTCAAAATGGTTATGATAACAACAGAATTGAACATCAACTACTGGGGATAAAACTCAAGAATGCGAGCTAAAATACGGGATACAGAAATCTATTTTGATGTTGACGGCTGTGGTTTGGTGGTTGAAGAACAAGGAATACGTCAGAAACCTGTTGCTTTGATTATTCATGGTGGACCTGGAGTGGATCATACAAGTTATAAACCGTGCTTTTCTCCCCTGGTGCATCACCTCCAGCTAGTCTATTTTGACCATCGGGGGCAGGGAAGGTCAGCCCGTGGACAGAAAGAAACCTATACCCTGGATAATAATGTTGACGATATGGAAGCCTTACGCCAATATCTAGGACTGGAGAAAATCGTTTTAATCGGTTCTTCCTATGGAGGTATGGTTGCTCTTTCTTATGCTGTGAAGTATCCCCAAAATGTTTCACACTTGATTGTCATTGCCACAGCAGCTAATTCCCGGTTTCTAAAACGCGCTCAGGAGATTTTAGCAGAACGGGGAAATGAAGAACAAAAAGTGAACTGACAAGTCAGCGCTTACGCTATCGCTCTTAAACTTTGGTCTGGTAATTTTGAGAATGAAGAACAGCTACGCCAATTTTTTCGGGTGATGGGTTCAATGTATTCCCAAAGCAATGACCGAAAATTAAATTCCCCAGACTCAGACGAAACAATCCTCTCAGTTGATGCCATTAATGTTGCCTTTAGTGGCTTCTTAAATGACTACAATATCCTCAACGAATTACATAAAATTACCTCACCAACTCTTGTGATTGCAGGGCGGCATGATTGGATCTGCGCCCCAGAATTTTCTGAAGAAATTGCTCAAGCTATTCCTAATGCTCAGTTGAAAATATTTGAAAACAGCGGACATTTAATTCGTGTTGATGAACCGCAATCAATGTTGGATGAAATTGCTAAGTTTTTAAGTCTTGATCATTTGGTGTGATAGGTCATCCGACATTTATGCAACACCAAAATTATCGGTTCTAGGTAGAGTCGAGGGGGAATATTATTTCCCACACCCCTCTGTTAAATCTGGGCTTTCTCTTTTTGTTTAATAGTTAAATTATCTTCATTTTTTAACAGAAGCAATCAAAAAATTTGCCCAATACCGGAATGATATTCTAAACCAGTTTAAAGGAGTGATTCGTCATCATGGTTAGAGATATTCAGTTTACTGACCTAGAACAGTTGCTTTTCAAGATAGGTTTTACTAAAGTACCAACAACAGGTTCTCAACAAATCTATCAATATCCATTGTCAGGAACTTTGGTCATTTTACCAGCTTACAAACAACAGGCTTATGTTCAGTCCGTGCATTTAGTAGCTGTACGTCGAATATTGGCAGAAAATGGGTTAATAAATAGCAATTCTTTCGACAGTTTTTTAGGAAAGGTTGCAAGCTAAAGTATTACCTGTAATTACAATGTATAAATATTATCTAAAATCTCCTTTATCCAAGTTTCCTGTTCAGAAGATAAAGCAGGTTTTAGAATTTGTGCATAATCAATTGCTAAATGCTATATAATAGAATTCCAAATTATTTCCCAGATTTTACTCAAAATTAAAATTTAATGACTAGGTTTATACATGATAAATTCGCCAAAGACTATCTGGAAGAATTATTAAAAGATTACGGAGAAGTCAAAGCATCAGAAAAAGTCTCAGGAGAAATTAAAGAAATAGATGTTTTATTCACACCTGCTAAACAACAAACTTCTAAATTACAAATACTGGGGTTACTAGGAAGACTTGCCGAAAATCCTGCAATAATAGAACCATACCGCAATCCAGCTTCTAGCGATGAAATCTGCGACTGTATTCTCAAGTTATTAGAAGTCAAGGCTTCATTGCGACGAGAAGCCAAAGCCAATAAAATCAAACTTCAGGAGTCAGAAATTCCTAAATTGTGGATTTTAACCCCCACCATATCTGAAACTCGTTTATCTAGCTTTGGAACTTTGGAACTATCCAAAAAGAAGGTTGGTTATCGGGAGTACATTTTTTAGCAGATGCCATGCGTTCAGCAATTGTGGCAATACACCAACTACCACAGACACCGGAGACTTTATGGTTGAGGCTTTTGGGTAGGGGAAGCGTACAATCACAAGCAATTATCGAGTTGCAGGCGTTACCATTAGATCACCCTTACCAAAAAGCCACCCTGGAATTAGTTTACAACTTGCGCGAAAATTTGAGAGTAAATCAAGAACTAGAAACAGATGATAGGGAGTTAATTATGCGACTAGAACCACTTTATCAAAGAAATAGAGAACAAGCTAAAGAAGAAGGAAGACAAGAAGGAGAAAAAAACTTAATATTGCGTCTACTACATCGTCGGATTGGGGAAATTGATTCGTTATTAATCGAGCGAATTATAGGATTATCAATTGAACAGTTAGAAAACTTAGGAGAGGCGTTATTAGACTTTTCTAGTGTTGCTGATTTAGAAGGTTGGTTAACCCAACACTCAATTTAATTCATTTTGATTATTAGGGAGTTAATTATGCAATTATAACCATTTTTCAAACAACCTATACTTGTCATAATCTAAAAACATTAAATCAGGTAGGTTGGGGAGCCATCGCCTTGGACGGGTTTCCCGGCTTGTGGCGAATGGCGTTTGACGTTCTTGTTACCCAACATTTACGGACGTTTGTTGGGTTGCGCTGTCTCTTAACCAAACACTATTGTAATTATTAATAAGTTCCACTTACTAAACTAAAAGGGTGTAATGCAATGGAAAAACCTATTTAAAATATCAAATCCTAAAAACATGAACAGCCTCAAAACTCTTTGTAAAACCCTAGCTATTAGTACAGGAATCTTTTTGTTATCTGTGCCTACTACCTACGGGATACCACCAAAACCCTTGTTAACTGCCAAAACAAGTTACAATCAAACAGGTTCTTGGGATGCAACTCATTATTTTACAATCAAATTACCAGAATCTCTGGCTAATTGGCAACTGCAACAGGTTGTTTTGAAACAAATAGAAGGTGTAGAAAATATTGAATTTGATCAGAAAGACAGTTTTGCTTTCATAGAAGCAAGTGGACAAAAAGAAAAGCTAGGTATTACACTAAGCAAAAGTTCAACTCAACCACAAACTATCATTGCTACTTTTGATAAACCAGTTTCTGCAAATCAAACAATTACTATCGGTTTAAAACCTTTTTATAATCCCACCAGCGAAGGTATTTATTTATTTCGAGTTCATGTTATTTCCTCTGGTGAGAAAACGAATGATTTAGTTGTGGGAACTGCTCGTTTGCAATTTTACAATGATTTTGATAATCACCTATTTTATCAAAGGTAAAGTGTGTAGGAATTGCTGATTTTTTATACAAATTCAGCAATATTCTTCAATTAGTTAAGAATGCTAGACGACAATTATTCAGCAGTACATTTAATTCTTGTGCAAATTGTAACGGATTTTTACTTAAAATTACAGCTTCATGAGGATTTCTCCCTGTTCTTATAACAGCAGAAATTGCATCTTGATTAGAAAATCCCCGCACACTAACTAACCACGCTGCTAATATATTTCCAGTCCGGCCAATTCCACCAGCACAATGCACAACTACTTTTTCTTTTTGTTGATTTGCTGTGATTAAAAAAGGCAGGATTTTCTGTGTGAGTGTTTCTAAATCAGATAAATGAAAATCTTCAATTGGTGTCCAATAAATTTTTGCATTACCAAATTCTTGCCGATATATATCTAAAAGATGGGCATAATTAGCTAGTTGTTTTTCACTAAGTAAACAACAAACTCGCTGAATGTTTTGGGATTTCATAAACTCAATCCAATCATACACCTGATGATCAGCATATCCAGGACAAGAAGCACCAAAAACTATTGTTTCTTGTTCCCAAGCAGCAGCAAATTTGTACATCTACGGTAAACTTCAAGAATATTTACTCTTATTCACATCATCTAGTTCTTTCCTAAAAGAGACTAGGATTTCATTCAATGCTTCCATATCAATTAAAAAAGCATCATGTCCATGAGTTGATTTCAGCAACCCTAGTTGAGCATTAGGAATTAAATCTACTAATTCTTGTTGTTCTACTGGAGGATAAAGAACATCAGAATCAATGGAGATAATTAAAGTTGGTTGTTTGATACTTTGCAAAACTGATTGATAATCTTTTCTGTTCCAACTAACATCATGACTGTCCATTGCATGAGTTAATGTAATATAGGTATTAGCATCAAAACGTTCTATTAGTTTTTGACCTTGATATTGTAAATAACTAGCGATCGCAAACTGATTAGATTCATCCTGCTGTCTACCAAAGCGATTTGTAAAACTTTCCCAATAACGATAGGTAATCATTGCCATCATCCGCGCTACCGCTAATCCTTGGACTGGTGGTGTATCAATTGTATAGTTCCCACCTTGCCAATTGCGATCGCTATAAATTGCCTGTCTTTGGGCTTCACTCAAGCCAATAGACCAAGCTGAATGTCTTCCAGGTGATGCCATTGGTGAAATTGCTCTCACCTTTTCTGGATATAATAAAGCCCATTCTAAAACTTGCATTCCACCCAGCGAACCACCAATTGCTAACCGTAGAGATTGAATATCTAAATATTCTAATAGTGCAGCTTGGAGGTGAACCATATCCCGAATTGTAATTTGGGGAAAAGATACACCATAAATATTTTCTGTTTTTGGGTTAATAGAAGTTGCTCCAGTTGTACCGTAACAACTTCCTAAAATGTTGCTGCACACAATAAAATCCTGGTCAGAATCAAAGACTTTCCCTGAACCAAACAAATCTCCCCACCAGTCGTCAGCGTCAGCAGAACCTGTGAGAGCATGACAAATTAAGACCCCATTATCGCGGTTTGCGTTTAAGTTTCCCCAAGTACGATAAGCAACCTGAACACCAATTAATACTTCACCAGATTCTAATGAAAATGGTGCTGACAATTGGTAAAACTGGGTTTTTGGTGAAATGAAATCTGAGTATTTCATGATGAAAAAGTTAACGCTTATTTATGTAACATTATCCAGTAGCAGACATTACTCTAAAATAGGTTATTACTATCTAATTTTATTATCAGAATTAGCGATAAATAAACATATTTTTATAACTCATCAAGTTCATATTTCAGTCCCAGTGCAGTACCAATCATATACCAAATATTCTGCCACTCTATATTATCGAATCCCCACATAGTTGTTTCATCATCATTTAATCTAGCTAATCTAATTGGAACTTCAACTTGAATCTCAGAATTTATTAAATCTAAAAACCCTCTATAGCAAGGGTCATCGGCAACTAGAACAAAATTATCATAGTAATGAGCATGATATTGTAAATGCTCTAATATAGAGATTGCCACAAAATCTTCCTTGAATGCTTCAAATTTTAAAGTACCTCTTTCATATTCAAAAATTTTATTATCAATTTTGTCAGTTTCCCAAGGATTGTACGCTAAGTCTTCCCAGATTTCCAAATTATCATCGCATTCATTATCTGATTCATTGTCCCAAAAACTAGGTTGACTCCAAAAACGAGGTGCAAAAACAAAAACCTCAAAATCAGCTTTTAAGTGAAGCCATTCTATTATGTGAATAACCATATCAACCAGTTTAGGTCTGCACAGTTTTTTATGGGGATGCAGATTTTGATAAAAATTTAAGCAATATTTGAATTGAATATCTAAAAACAGCGAGTCAATATACATAATCTTTCTATTTATGGGATTATGTAGATTAACACGGTCTAAATATTCAATAACTTCATCAACACATTTTTTCGCATCTCTATATATCTCTCTACCAGTAAATCGAATTACACGATAGCCTGCCATTTCGATATATCTTTGACGTTTAGCATCAGCTTCTCTTTGTTCTTTAGTTGAATGATATCCATGTCCATCAAGTTCGATAACAACTTTTTTGGGTTTAATAATAAAATCTACCCTATATTTATTTGGTTTTTGTGTATCCCCAAACCATTCTTCCCTTTCTAAATTAGGAATCCTATCTTTTGCTTCATCAATAAATAACTGTTCTATAGGTGTTGGTGCTGGTTTAGAATTATTGTTTTTGTTTTTTTGAAATTTACCGATTTCTTTCATAAAAGACCCACTTATAGTTAAATTTTTATCTACTTTATTATTGTAATTTAATCAAGGGAGAATCGCTATATTCCCCCCAGTCCCTAGTTCATTTATCCAGCAACTAGGTGAAAAGCCTGTTCAAAATCCTCCTTAATATCGTCAATATGTTCAATTCCCACAGATACCCGCACTAAATCTGGTGTCACACCAGCCGAAATTTGTTCACTATCACTTAGCTGTTGATGAGTTGTAGAAGCAGGATGAATAACAAGGGTTTTTGCATCACCGACATTTGCCAAATGACTAGCTAATTTCACATTACTAATGAAAGCTTTACCTGCTTCTAATCCACCTTTGATACCAAAATTAAGAACTCCTCCAAAGCCATGTCGAAGATATTTTTTTGCTCGTTCATGATATGGATGATTGGGAAGTCCTGGATAATTAACCCATGCTACTTGCTCTTGTTGTTCTAACCATTTAGCCAATTCTAAAGCATTGCTAATATGACGTTCTACACGCAAGGAAAGAGTTTCTAATCCTTGCAGTAATAGAAAAGCGTTAAATGGACTCAATGCTGCTCCTAAATCTCGTAATCCTTCGACTCTGGCACGAATAATAAAAGCAATGTTACCAAATTGACTACCTTTCCCAAATACTTCTTGAAAATTCAATCCATGATAACCGGGGGAAGGTTCAGTAAAGAGGGGAAATTTGCCGTTACCCCAATCAAATTTACCAGAATCAACTATGACACCACCAATAGATGTACCATGCCCACCTATCCACTTAGTAGCAGATTCTACAACAATATCTGCACCATGTTCAATTGGTCGCGCTAGATATCCACCTGCACCAAAGGTATTATCTACAATTAAAGGAATGCCGTTTTCATGGGCTATTTGAGCTAAAACAGCTAAATCGGGGATGTTAAATTGGGGATTACCAATGGTTTCAACGTACAGGGCTTTGGTATTTTCATCAATCGCTTGACGGAAATTTTCTGGATCATCTCCTTCCACAAATTTGACATTAATTCCCAATCGTGGAAGAGTAACTTTGAACTGGTTATAAGTTCCCCCATAGAGGAAACTGGTAGAAACAATATTATCTCCTGCTTGAGCGATCGTACTTATTGCCAAAAATTGTGCCGCTTGACCGCTTGCAGTTGCTAAAGCTGCTACACCCCCTTCTAATGCTGCAATTCTTTTTTCAAATACATCCGTTGTCGGATTCATGATCCGGGTATAAATGTTACCGAACTCCTGGAGAGCAAATAACCGCGCTCCATGTTCAGCATCATCAAAAACGTAGGAAGTAGTTTGATAAATTGGTACAGCACGGGCATTAGTACCAGGTGCAGGTTCTTGTCCAGCATGGACTTGTAGGGTTTCAAAACGATAATTTTCTGACATGGTGATTATTGAAGTGTAATTTGTTACTTGCTGGGCGATTGGAAATCGCGGCTACTATGTGCGCCCGTTTTATGTTTATACTGGAAACGGGTAAATACTAGACTTTTGCCCAGGCAAAAATCTTTGTATATCAATACTCTTAGTGATTTTAGAGGTAAAGCTGCAACCCGTTTTTAGTATATGTTCCATTGGAGTAATCTAATCTTTTTGTAGTTTTTGAGTATCCCACTCTGACCGAAGAGAGATAAATAATTTTGACACTTTCAGCCCTACGGAGAAGGGGATTCTGCGAACAGAGTATACTTAGTAGGTAGAATCTAAGGTCTAACTCTAGCTGCGTTTGTCAAACAACGCACACCCAGTAAGCCTAAGTCTAAGCTTGCTCTCAAAACGACGAAATATTTTTTTATTTGGAAGTCTCTTGCGTCTCATTATCCTTATAATTACTAAAAAGAAAAATCAACCATGCCAAAAAACTGGATTATTAAAGTAGACAATTATTTCCATGCTAAACCCGATTGCATTATCGCTACTGCCCATGTAGACACATTCCCTACAGACTTACCTCTAGAACCAAACATCAGAGAACCAAACCGCAAAAGTTCAACATACAGGCAAATCTTTGACTCTCTCACTACCGAACCAGAGAAATTCTTTGAGCGTCACAGTGGTATAGTTCTGTGTGCCAATAAAGTTAAACCTAGTAGAGACCAAAAACAACTGGAACTAGAGGTTTTAGAAGCTGCTGAGGGTGGAAGCGATGGCGTTATCAATGGTGGTCACACAGTTTTAGCTTTTGATAGTGCTAAAAATTATAAATATGACGTTAGCGAAGCACGGGTCAAAATTACTATCCACGTTGGACTAGAAGAAACTGAAGCCAAGGATATAGCTTTAGCCTCTAATACTACATCACCTGTTGATTCTCGCTCTAAGGTCAATGCTAGGGGAGATTATGACTTTATCAAAAGTTATTTAGCCCAGTTAGAACTTAAAGAAAGTAGAAAATTTAGAGTAGCTTATTACCAGAACCAAAG
>JANMEE010000228.1:0-16172 GCA_031376645.1 Dolichospermum sp. OTE_75_concoct_329_sub
AAATCCTCAAACCCTTATAAGAACGGGGTTCTGGGTTTCCATATTGCATAAAAAATCGACACCGTGAAAAATGCCTGAAACCGTTTCTCTATAAGGATTATATAGATTGTGGTCGCATTGTTTGTGAGAAATGCGGGTTAGACTGTGGGAAAGAATACATAATTTATAATTCTATAAATATTATCAATTTGCTAGGGGTTTAGCATTACTAAACCCTAAGATAAATTAAAGATCGTAAATCAAACACTCCAAAGCATCTGGATACATTTCACAGTAGGTTTCTAAGGCTGTTTTCCGGTGTTTTACTTGTTTTTGATGGGCTTTTTCTGTTTGCAATTCTTCGACAATATCCCAAGCTACTGCACAATTTGAGGAATTATTACCATTTTCTTCACAGGTTGTTCGAGCTTCTATAATAGCTTCAAGAATTGCTTCTTCAATGGGTTTTTTCCCATTTATAACTTCGTTAAGAGATGTCATGATAATATTACCTTTGCTGAAGGAAATAAAGGTCAATTAGGAACTTTAATGATTGCTAATGAAGAGAATTACTCATAGTTAGTAAACTCTTTTTTAGAGTAACAATTCAAATAATTATTTTTAGTTAATTTATATACTTTTTGATTCTATGATGATATAATCATGACTTAAACATTCAGTAATAGGGATTTATTAATGCTAAAGTAGTAGATAATCTAAATATTTTAGTTATAATTTAAACAGAGTATCTGTAACTTATAATTATGCGTGAATTAGCACTTCAATCTCAATCTTTACGTGAAGCCTGGGAACAAGGGTTACAAGAAGGTTTAACTCAAGTTGCACTCAATATGCTACAAGAAGGTATTGATTTATCTCTAGTAGCTAAACTAACTAATCTACCACTTGAAAAGATTCAAAATTTGCAAGTTAGTAATGTAGATGATTTGGAAATTTTAGTAAAAGATTTTCTTGAGTTAAGTGAATCATCACTCAATAAAGTTTGGCTTGAACCAGAAGAAGACGAAGCTTGGAAGGATTTATAAAATTTATGCTTATGGAAAAATTTGCTAAAGGTGACGTTATCTCTGTACCTTTTCCATTTTCTGACGCATCTGCCACTAAAAGAAGACCTGCCTTGATTATAGCAGAATCAGATAGTAATAATATTATTCTCTGTCCTATTACCAGTAAACCAGGTAGAGAATATGAAATTAAGTTAGAAGACCAGGATTTTATGTTTGGTAAACTTAATTTAAGTCCCTGTTATATTCGTCCTAACATCATTGCAACAGTTGACAAAAGTAATGTTATTAGGAATATCGAAAAATTGAAGGATGAAAAAATAAATCAAGTTATTTCTACAATTATTGAAATTCTGCAAAAGCCATCTGAACCCTCATATAAACCTCCAGCAATAAAAGCATGGGAAAGAGGCAAAAAACCAAAGTCATGAAATAAAGTTAATTTTAGGTGATCAAACTATATTTCAAAATTCACCAAAATTACCGCCTAATTCTTGCTGTAAGCGATACAAAATAGTATTTTTATCAACTTGTGAAAGAATTTCCTGAATGACGGTATTAGCGCCTAATTGACCCCAAGTACAGCCTTTTTCTAGATATAATTGTGCAGCTTTACCGACTGTATAAGCACCATAACCGGCAATTCCACCTTGGGCTATCGCACTGCCAGCAAAAGTAGTAATATTAAATGGATTATCACCACTAGCTATGGCTGCGGTACTTTTACCTATACCTAAAAGAAAACTACTGCCAATTTCGCTTAATAATAAACCACCAGAACTCAATAAAATAGTTTTTAATAATTTACTGGCTTCATAACTAGTCATGAGTAAACCATACAATTTAGCTAAAGCCCGAATTAAGGCTAAATCGGTAATTAAACCACCAATCATATCTAAAAAAACAATAGGATTTAAGGCAATGGCTAGGGCTTTATATTGGCTGAATCGCCAAATTATATCCTCTGCTTCTTTTTCGCGGATATCAACAGTTTTTTGGGCGATATTTTCCTCTGATTCCCTAGCTTGAATTAGTGCATTCAAAGCTAAAAGAGAACGCCCTTCTCTGTTTAATATATTCAATATTGTTTGTTTTAATTCTTCTACTTGAGGTGGTGGTGTTTCCCATTCAGAAGTAATGCTTCCGTCTGGATATTCTACCCTAACTTCCATGGGTGCAGGTTCAGCCGATATCATGACAATTTCATCAGGTAATAAGGGCTTATTTTGGATATTTCCTGCCCCTAATTGTTGGAGATTTTTATAAATTGCATTTCTATCTATATCTGGGTATAAATCAATTTTGTTAAATACTAAAATTAACGGTTTTTGTGCTTGACGTAATTCTAATAAACCTTGATATTCAGTTCTAGTAATATCTCCAGAAACAACAAACAAAATTAAATCGGCTTGACGCGCTACGTCTCGCGCCATTTGCGCTCGTGAATCTCCGGCAATTTCATCTAAACCAGGAGTATCAATTAATTCAACTAATACCTTATCTCCTGGTTTCCAAGGTACAGAACGAGGCCATTGAGTGACACCATTGAGAGGTCCTGTTTGCAGAATTTTTTCCCCTAATAAAGAATTTAATACCGCTGATTTTCCCCGACTTACTAAACCAAAAGCTGCAATTCTAATGACATTTGCATCTAATTTACTGAGTGTGGCGTTTATTGCTTCTATTTCCGGTTTTAGCAAACTTGCTAATTCGGGATTTGCGGCTAGTTGTCCCGATTTACGGAGATATCCATACCAAGATAATGCTTGTCTAAGACTAGCACGGGCGCGGTTTAAATGAGTTTCTTGTAGGTTACGATTCATAGGATTATGGATTTTGGATTTCCAGATCCCCGACTTCTTTAAGAAGTCGGGGATCTAATTAATGCCGACAATTTGCGGTTTTGGTATTAGTTGTCCATCTTCTAAATAAGATGAAATCAGCATTTCTAAGACTTCTTGGGCATTTTTTAAAGCCTCTTCATAAGTGTCTCCATGAGTATGACAAAACTCTCCCCATTCAGGAAGACTTACCACAAAGCATTTATCTTTTTCTGACCATTGAATAATTATTGTGTAAATAAAACCTGATTGCAGTAATAAATTTTTCAGTTCTCTAATTTTCTTAGGCATATCTAATATAATATCATTGTCCTAAATATGCTTCTAAAACTTTGGTATTATTTTGGATTTCTGTAGGACTACCAACGGCTAAATTTTGTCCTTCGGCTAATACCCAAACTCTATGACACAAGGACATAATTACATCCATGTTATGTTCAATAATCAAAAATGTCATGCCGTCGTCACGATTCCAGGATAGAATGCGATCGCTAATATCATCAATTAATCTAGGATTAACACCAGCGGCAGGTTCATCTAGTAATATTAACTTAGGATTAGTCATCAACGCCCTACCGATTTCTAAAAGTTTCCGCTGTCCCCCAGATAAACCACCGGCATAATCAGCGGCTTTTTTTTCTAAGCCCACAGACTCTAACAAAAACATTGCCCGTTCTTTTAATTGCTTTTCTTCCTTAGCTACAATGTGGGGTTGAAATTGCACCTGCCAAAAGTTCTCACCGGTTTGTTTTTGCGCCCCCAGTAGCATATTTTCTAAGACTGATAACTTCGATAAAGCCCGGGCTACTTGAAAAGTTCTCACTAATCCCTGTTGGGCAATTTGATATGGTTGTAATTGATGAATTGGTTCACCGTCAAAAATGACTCTACCCTTATCTGGATGGATAAAATTGGAGAGTAAATTAAATAAAGTGGTTTTACCAGCACCATTGGGACCAATTAAGCCAGTAATACTACCTTTGATAACTTCAATATTAGCTTCTTGAACTGCCTTAATCCCACCAAAACTTTTACAAAGTCCAGTAGCAGCTAATAGGGGTAATTGAGGTGACTCGATATTATTTACCATAATGATTTTATGCTCAACTTATTTTTAATGAACTGATTTAGATAAGATACCCAATATTTTTTTGATATCTTTAATATAATATTCACTGAAATCTATGTAAACTACTTGATCTTCTAGTTTTAAAAATTTCCACATATTGCCTGTGGTGACAATACCATAAATTGTATCTATATAATTACCCTCCTTTTGATTAAATAATTGGGCAGCGATCTGCTTGCAGCAGCGCTTACGCTATCATTTCTGCTACACATTGACCTAATCCAATTTTAATATTTTCATTCTTGGCTTCAACGATGGTGATAATAGGAGAAGTAATAAATAGTTGTTCTGGTGATTTACTAATGATAAAGTCGCAAACTCCATTTAAACCTTGTGCCGGTTCAACATTAAAATCTACACCTGAAAATAAACTAATTTCCTCACTAAAAAGATTCTTGATTTCAATTAAAACTGGAGCAATTATCATTTCTGAACGAGCTTTTTCAGTGTTAATTGCTAAAGCTAAAGCTACATTAGTTTTTAGCACAGCATCTAAAATTGTACTTGATTCTCTTTCAGGTGTATCAGCAAATAAATCTACTTTTTCATTAATAGTTAAACTAAATTTCTTAACTACTTCCTGTAATTTAAAATCACTATAAGCCATTAAACTTACCTCTTAAAAATTGCTAATCCTCCCAATTACTAACTATTTACCAAGAGTCAGTTCCTCCTTTTTCCCTAAAATACCTTGAGGCCGCCAAATCATTAATACCATTAAAAGTAAACCAATAAACATGATCCGAAAAGCACCAATCCGTTCTACATCTAGGGGAACAATTTTGGGTAAAAATTCCCTCGTGAGGGCATCATAAGTAAAGAAAATGACTGCACCTAAAATAGTTCCTAGATTATTGCCAGAACCGCCTAGAATTACCATTATCCAAGCATCGAATGTGAGTTGAGGTTGGAAATTATCAGGGTAAATTGCTCCTAGTTGCCAAGCAAAAAATGCCCCGGCAATTCCAGCAATTGCACCACCTAACATTAATGATTGTAGTTTATAGGAAAATACGTTTTTGCCTAATGCTTTGGGAACTTCTTCATCTTCCCGAATAGATTTTAGCACTCTTCCCCAAGGAGAATGGACTAAAATTTCTAACCGCCAAAAAATAAAAGCCAAAATTAGCAATACCAATAACATCAAACCCGCTTTAGGATTATAATTATATAGTCCGATTACACCGGAAACATAAATTGCCACAGTCAATAATCCTAACGAAAATCCTACTATCAACCGAGAAATAAATTCTTGTTGAATACTGCTATTTCTAACTATATTATTACTGGCAGAAATTTGGGCAGTTCGCACCCAACGCCAGAGAGAAAATAATGTTATTCCTGTTAACAGAGTCAGGACAACGATCATTACTGTGCGGAAAAATAAATTCGGGGTTGTTGATAAAGGGACAACATAACTTTGCACACCGAAAGAGCCAGATATCCAAGCATTACCCACAGGTAAATCCTGGTTATTCACTATCAATCGAATCAGTTCACCAGTGCCAATAGTGACAATTGAAAGATAATCTTCACGTAACCGCAAAGTTGCAAAACCAATGACTAAACCCAGCAAAGCGGCAACAATTGCCCCAATTCCGGCTGATAGCAGCAAGGGTACGCCTTTCAAACTTAATAAAACTGTTGTATACGCACCTAAAGTCATAAAAGCAATATGACCAAAGTTAATTAAACCCGTAAAACCCCATTGTAAATTAAGTCCTAACCCAAACAGGGCAAATGTTGCAGTAGAAATAGCCAGAAAAATCAGATATTCAATCATAAGTTTGTCAGTGGTCAGTTGTAATTATTTTTTTATTTGCTTTGCTGGCTGTTGGTGCCATAAATTGTAGTCTACCTTGAGGATAATTGAGGTTAATTAACGAATTACTGTTTTAATATAAAAAGTTAAATTAGTAATAAGTACATGAATTTACTACGTATTAGAATGCACCACCTAATTGAACAACTGGCAGAGGATGAATTGTATACTGCTTGGAATATTATTCAAGGGTTGCATTACGATATCTATATGCTTAAAAGCATTGAAGAGTGCAAGCAACTTCAGCAACCGTGGGATATGCTGACGCTAGAAGATGCGATCAAACAATTGATGTTTCTCTAGAAATATTTTTCAATCTGTTAATTAACCTTTAAATCTAGGTAATCGTTTGTGAATCTGGAAGTGCGTTATGCTAGGTCTTTTTTAATAGACCTTAAAAGTTTAGAACCTGCTGCTTATGAGCGGGTGTATAACTTTGTCTTTGTTACCTTAGCGGAAAAACTACAGCCCCATTATCTGCCAGAATTGCGACAGTTGGATGAGGATGGTATTTTTTTTCGCTTTAGTTTAGATAATTATTTGGTCGGTATAGAACTTAGAGGGGAAATTGTCAAATTTCTGCGTGTTGTACCAATGCCCGATGTTTAATTGAAAGATCAAGTAAATTTTTATCAAGTCTTTTCCTGTCCGATGATTAAAAACTGTATAAGACAAAGCAGGGATCGCCAAAACCATACATTAAACTGGAATTTGATTAATATATTTGAGATTTCCCTCTTATGGATGCTCAGGCACTTTGGCAACGATACCAAGATTGGTTATATTTACACGAGGGATTAGGACTGTATTTAGATATCAGTCGAATGCGGTTTGATGATGCGTTTGTGGCATCGCTGCAACCGAAGTTTGACAAAGCGTTTGCGGATATGGCAAAATTAGAAAAGGGTGCGATCGCCAATCCCGACGAAAACCGCATGGTAGGTCATTACTGGTTACGAAATCCAGATTTAGCACCCACTCCCGAACTAACCCAAGAAATAGTTCAAACTTTAGAACAAATCGAAGCTTTTGCTGACCAGGTACACACTGGGGCAATTCATCCCCCCAAAGAACGCAGCTTCACAGATATCATCTCTATCGGTATTGGTGGTTCGGCCCTAGGTCCCCAATTCGTCGCTGAAGCCCTTTCCCCCGATTTACCCCCCCTAAATAT
Organism: Dolichospermum sp. OTE_75_concoct_329_sub; assembly: GCA_031376645.1. GTDB lineage: Bacteria > Cyanobacteriota > Cyanobacteriia > Cyanobacteriales > Nostocaceae > Dolichospermum. Next base: position 6,971 of record JANMEE010000228.1, read on the forward strand.
TCACTTTATTGACAATTCCGATCCCACAGGAATTGATCGAGTTCTCTCCCAAATTGGCAATAAACTAGCTACTACCTTGGTATTAGTGATTTCCAAATCTGGAGGCACTCCCGAACCTCGCAACGGTATGATTGAGGTCAAACAGGCTTATGCAGCCCAAAATTTAGACTTTTCTAAATACGCTGTTGCGATTACTGGACAAGATAGCAACTTGGATAAAGTCGCAAAATCTGAAAATTGGTTAGCCCGGTTTTTCATGTATGACTGGGTAGGTGGACGGACTTCAGAAATGTCCGCTGTAGGGCTAGTACCTGCTGCATTACAGGGCATTGATATCCGTGCCATGCTGGATGGGGCAAAAGAAATGGATGATGCCACCCGCGTTCCTAATCTCAAACATAACCCAGCCGCTTTATTAGCCTTGGCTTGGTATTTCTCTGGAAATGGCAAAGGTGAAAAAGATATGGTTGTCTTACCTTACAAAGATAGTTTGTTGTTATTTAGCCGTTATTTACAACAACTGGTAATGGAATCCTTGGGTAAAGAACAGGATTTAGACGGGAAAACTGTATATCAAGGGATTGCAGTCTATGGTAACAAAGGTTCAACCGACCAACACGCCTATGTACAACAGTTGCGGGAAGGTGTCCCCAATTTCTTTGCTACCCTGATTGAAGTTTTAGAAGATCGTCAAGGAAAATCCACAGAAGTTGATCCTGGAGTGACTGCTGGTGATTATCTCTCTGGTTTCCTGTTAGGAACTCGTCAAGCATTGTATGATAATAACCGCGATTCGATTACAGTTAGCATTCCTCAAGTTAATGCTCGCACTGTAGGCGCGTTAATTGCATTGTATGAACGGGCTGTAGGTTTATATGCCAGTTTGGTAAATGTCAATGCTTATCATCAACCTGGGGTGGAAGCTGGTAAAAAAGCCGCTGCTGTGATTCTCGATTTACAAAAACGAGTTTTGGAAGTGTTACAAACTCAGAAAAAACCAATTTCTATGACTGAACTGGCAAATATTGCCGATGTTGCTGAAGAGGTTGAAGCAATTTACAAAATTCTCCGTCATTTACATAGTAATAATCGGGGTGTGGTGTTAACTGGTGATTTAGCTAAACCAGGAAGTTTAACTGTTTCTCTCGGTTAAATACAATTAGATCCCCGACTTCTTCAAGAAGTCGGGGATCTGAAGAAGTCGGGAATTTTGTTTTCTACATAATTGGTACAAACTGAGATTTATCAGGTATTATGCAATTTGCTGTTCATCCATTGGAGTCAGATGAATTACTACCCTCTGATTAAGAGCATGAGCGATTTTTTGCAGCATGGAAAGAGAATGTCCTTCATAGTCAGCATCTTCTAGCCGTGCAATTACTGGTTGTTTTGTGCTAATCAGTTCAGCCAACTGTTTCTGCGTTAACCCAGCTTTGGTTCTGGCTTCATATATTAATTGTGCCACTTCTGCATTAATAGCAGATACTGCTACCATTGCCTCAAGTTGAGGATCAGTACGAGTCATCTTATCGATAATTTTAATCGCATCCTTAGTCTTGGCCATCGTCTTCCTCCTCGTAGCAAGTGTGTGCTTCTGGGTTTTCCTCAAATAAACGCTTTCGCGCTATCGCTCGTTCGATATCAATTGCTGGTACTGCTGCTTGTTCTTTCGTAATGGCTTGTGCCAGAATCGCCACGTTTTGCCCATAAAAGAAGTACAAAATCCGGTACTGGACACGAATATGCTTTGCTCGCAATTCATAAATTCCATCTCGCAGGTAATCCGCCCCAGGGCGACGCAGTTCGTATCCTAAAGCCGCAAGTTGCTTGATGCGAGCTACACAGTTTGCATATCCTTTGCGGTCTTCTTTTAAAAGTCGCGTCAACCATTCCAGAACAGGTACTTCCCCATCCTCCTGGTAGAAAACAACCTGGGTTTCAGGCACTGCACACTCTCTCACTATATCAATATTGTTATTATACGCTAACTCGGATACTTTGGCACAATGACCTCCATGTTTGGTGTTTTGCGTACGCAAATATTCAAATATCTAAATATTCAACTACACAATGAAGTGCGGAATGTGGGGTATAACATTCTTCCACAATTATACTCAGCAAGGGCATCAATCCGACAAGCGATCGCTTCAGAATACTCAGAACGGATTGTCCAGTCACGACCCAGGAACACTTCACCCTGTTGGCTTTCCAAAGATAAAGGCGATCGCGCATAGCAGTTTGCTTTGGGTACTTATTCAACAAACTCTAGTTATTGAGTCGTCTTGAGACGACTTTTGCTATGAGACTGGGAATTCATTCCCAGTTGGGTTTTTACGTTAAGTTGACACCATTAAGCATTGCTAAACCCCTACCGGGAGAATCAAATAATTAAGCCGTGTTGAGTGTAAATTTTCAATTGCATATATGTCATTTATGTGACTCTAAGTGTATGTCACAAAAAGATTATTTATAACTGAGATATCACGGTTGTGTTTACAAATAACACATCCTATCATCATATACATATTTAACCTGTTTGGATAAGAATTTGTAAAGGTTTACCACTGCTCAACAGTGTAAAGTACCTCCCAGCCAGGGAATAAATTCCCTGTCTAATAGCTCAAGTCGGTTAAAACCGACTATTTTGGCAGTATTTATTCGAGAAATAGGATAATTTTTGATTTCGATGTCATCATAGTGCATTTTAACGCACTTTAGCTATTAGACCGGAACTTCAGTTCCGGGCGGGTATAAAAGCTTAGTTACCAAGTGCAAAGAAAAAAAATATGTTTAGCAACTCTTCCCTCCTTCAAACCGCGACAACCATTGTTTTTATTGATGCCTCCGTTTCCGACTATCAGACCCTACAAACAGGAGTTGTAGAGGGTGTAGAAACGGTGATTCTTTCCCCAAATCAAGACGGGATTGAGCAAATTAGCCAAATTTTACAACAATATCCCCAAATTACTACTATCCATATCGTTTCTCATGGTGCGCCTGGATGCTTGTATTTAGGAAATAGTCAACTAAATTTAACTAATATTAATAATTACGCTCAACAGTTGCAGCACTGGCCAAGTTCGAGGATCTTACTTTACGGCTGTAATGTGGCTGCGGGGGATGCTGGGGAAGAATTTATTAGCAAGTTACATCAAATTACAGGAACGCAAATAGCCGCATCAACTCAACGAATAGGGAATGTAGCATTAGGTGGAACTTGGGAATTAGAAGCGGTAAATTCTCAAACTAAAATCCCCTTAGCCTTTCGGACAGAAACCCTCAATACCTACCAAGGAATATTCGCACCCACATTAGTAGGCAATTATGATACTTCAGGAAATGCTTATTATGTGCAAGTTGTGGGCAAGTACGCTTATGTGGCTGATGATTTGTCAGGACTGCAAATAATCGACATCAGCAACCCGACAACACCTACTCTCAAGGGCAATTATGATACTTCAGGTTTTGCTTGTGGTGTGCAAGTGGTGGGCAACTACGCTTATGTGACTGATGGTTATTCAGGACTGCAAATAATCGACATCAGCAACCCGACAACACCTACCCTCAAGGGCAATTATCGTAATTCTGGCAGGGATTGGCGTGTGCAAGTGATAGGCAATTACGCTTATGTTGCTTATCTTGAATTAGGACTGCAAATAATCGACATCAGCAACCCGACAACACCTACCCTCAAGGGCAATTATGATACTTCTAACTTTGCTATTGGTGTGCAAGTGGTAGGCAACTATGCTTATGTAGCTGATAATATTTCAGGACTACAAATAATCGACATCAGCGACCCGACAACACCTACCCTCAAGGGCAATTATGATACTTCAGGTGCTGCTTATGGTGTGCAAGTGGTAGGAAACTACGCTTATGTGGCTGATTATAATTCAGGACTGCAAATAATCGACATCAGCAACCCGACAACACCTACCCTCAAAGGCAATTATGATACTTCTGGATTGGCTTATAATGTGCAAGTAGTGGGCAACTACGCTTATGTGGCTGATATGGGTAGTGGCTTACAGATTATTGATGTGAGTGAATTTACTAACAAAGCACCTACTAACCTTGCTCTTAGTAATAGCACAGTTGCCGAAAATCAAGTTATTGGTACAGTTGTTGGTAATTTCACTTCCACCGACCCAGATACAGCAAACACCTTTACCTATAGTTTAGTTACCGGCACAGGAGACACCGATAACAGTTTATTCACCATTACCAATAATCAACTTTCAACAAAAGCGGTTTTTGACTTTGAAACCAAAAACAGTTACAACATTCGAGTCAAAACCACAGACCAAGATGGGTTATCTTCCGAAAAACAATTAACTATTGGAGTCAGCAACGTTAACGAAACTCCCACCAACCTCACTCTCTCCAACAGCACCATTGCCGAAAATCAAGCCATAGGAACTGCGATCAGTAATTTTACTACCACTGATCCTGATGCAAATAACACTTTTACCTATAGCTTAGTATCAGGAACAGGTGATACCGATAACGCCTTATTTACTATTGTTAATGGTCAACTAAAAACTAATGCTACTTTTGACTATGAAACTCAAAATAGCTATAGTATTCGCGTTCGTGCAACTGATACAACTAATTTTTCCTACGAGAAAGAGTTAACCATTGGTATTACCAACGTTAATGAATCACCCAGTTTCAATGTTCGCGGAATTGTCACTACCAATCTTAGCAATGGTCCAGACTTAGGAGAGAGTGTCATCGTACAGCCAGATGGCAAAATTGTTGTGGCAGGTATTACCCAAACTAGCGGTAACAATTATGATTTTGCTTTAGTGCGCTACAACAATGATGGGACTCTGGATATTACCTTTGATAGCGATGGTAAAGTTACTACCAACATTAGCGGTAGTGACTTTGGTTATAGCACTATCCTGCAACCAGATGGTAAGATTCTCGTAGCTGGTAGAACCATTGGTGGTGATATTGGAGATTTTGCCGTAGTACGCTACAACAGCGATGGTAGTCTTGATACTACCTTTGATAGTGATGGTAAAGTTACTACCAACTTTGATTGGTGGGATTATGCGTACAGTGTCACTCTACAACCAGATGGCAAGATTCTTGTGGCTGGCTTTACCCAAAAAGGCGATAATAGTGGCGATTTTGCTTTAGTACGTTACAACAGTAATGGTAGTCTTGATACTACTTTTGATAGCGATGGCAAAGTTACTACCTCTATTAGCAATGGTAATGATGTAGGAAAGAGCATTACTTTACAAACAGATGGCAAGATTCTTGTCGCGGGCCAGAGTAATAGCTTAGACATTGCATTAGTACGTTACAACAGTAATGGTAGTCTAGATACTACTTTTAATGGCGATGGCAAAGTTATTACATCCATTGGTACTTATGGCTCAGGAGGATATAGCGTCACAGTACAACCCGATGGTAAAATTCTTGTCGCTGGCTCTACCTCCAACAACGGTTACAATAGTGGTGACATTGCCTTAGTTCGCTATAATAGCAATGGCAGTCTCGATACTACTTTTGATGGCGATGGTAAAGTCATTACCTCTATTGGTAGTTATTATAGCGTTGGGCAGAGCCTCACCTTACAGCAAGATGGTAAAATTCTTGTCGCTGGCACTACCTATAACGGTAGCAGTTATGACCTTGCAGTAGTTCGCTATAATAGCAATGGCAGTCTCGATACTACTTTTGATACTGATGGCAAAGTCACTACTTATTTGAGTAGTTATCAAGGCGGGGGATATGATATTGCATTGCAGCCCAATGGCAAAATTGTTGTGACTGGCTCTGTTGGCTATATCAGAAATGGACTTTTCAAGGATGACATTGCAGTAGTTCGCTATAACAGTGATGGCAGTCTCGATACTACCTTTGGTGTGCCGATTAATACCCTGAATAACAATCCTGTATTCAGGGAAAATAGTACACCAGTTATCTTAGATAACAATATTACTATCAGCGATCCCGAACTAGATGCAATTAACAATTGGAATGGAGCAAAACTAACTTTAGCCAGAAGTGGTGGTGCAAATGGTCAAGATATTTTTAGTAATACAGGGACATTAGGTAGTTTAGCTCAAGGTTCATCACTAACAGTCAATGGGACAAACATTGGTATTGTTACTACTAATAGTAATGGTACATTATTACTTAACTTCAACAATAATGCTACTTCAACATTAATTAAACAGGCAATACAACAGATTACCTATGCTAATAGTAGTGATGCGCCTCTTAGTAGCGTAACCCTTAACTATACACTAGATGATGGAAATACAGGATTACAAGAAACTGGAGGAGCTTTGACTGCTAACGGTGCAATTACAGTTAATATTACTGCTGTTAATGATGCTCCCACTAACCTTGCTCTCAGCAATAATAATATCAATGAAAATCAAGCTATTGGTACATTAATTGGTAATCTCTCTAGCACCGATCCCGATGCTAATAATACCTTTACTTATAGCTTAATATCAGGTACAGGTGATACTGATAATGCTTTATTTTCTCTTAGTAATAATCAACTGAAAACTAATGCTGTTTTTGACTACGAAGCCAAGAATAGTTATAGTATTCGGGTTAAAACCACGGATCAAGGTGGATTATTCTTTGATAAACAATTCACCATTGGTGTTAATAATGTTAACGAAACTCCCACTAATATCACCTTATCTAATCTCAACATTGCTGAAAATCAACTTATTGGTACAGTAGTTGGTAATCTCACCAGTACCGACCCCGACACAGGTAACACCTTCACCTATAGCCTCGTCACAGGAACAGGTGCAACTGATAATAGTTTATTTACCATTACCAATAATCAACTCACAACCAATTCTGTCTTTGACTACGAAACCAAGAACAGTTACAGCATTCGAGTCAAAACCACAGATCAAGGTGGGTTAAGTTATGAAAAACAATTAACTATTGGTGTAACTGATGTTAATGAAACTCCCACAACTGTTACACGCATAATTGATGTCAATGAATATGCTGCTGCACCTGGATTCGGAGAAATTGATACTTTACAAGGTGCAACGGGAAGCGATCGCTTTATTTTAGGGAATAGCACAAAAATCTTCTACGATGATGGCAATACTACTACCGCAGGTACTAGCGATTATGCCCTGATTAAGAACTTTAATGTCAACGAAGATATAATTCAGCTATCGGGATTAAAAACTGACTACACATTAAACACCACTTATAGTTCGGGAAATACTGCCGTTTATCGCAACAAACCTAATGGTGAACCAGCAGAACTGATTGCGATAATCCAAGGAGTGACAGGATTAAATCTTAATTCCAATGTTTTTGCAAGTCCCGATGTTTTTAATGCTGCCAAGGACTTTACCCTAGTCAGTAATCCTAATGGTGCATGGCGCTATGGATATTCTTCTAGTCTTACAGGTTCTCTAACTCTTTATACCTACAATGATCAGTTAGCTATACCTAATGTAAGTGCGTGGAATCAAAGACTAGACACATCCACTAATCCCAATGTTTTTTACAATGGGACAGCAACAACTCAGGTTTATGATGCTTGGGGCGGTGATGTTATTTTACCCTCTTACACTACAGCTTTTCATCCAGGACCAAGTGAAGAATATAGCTTTTATCGCTGGATAGCCCCCAGTAGTGGTTTATGGAATGTTAATGCAAGTTTTGTAGGACGTGATACACGCCCCACAACCACAGATGTTCATGTTCTTGTCAGTGGTATATCAAAATTCGATGCTTACATTAATGACACAATCAACACTAAAACCTTCACAAACAGTTTCCTAGTTTCTGCTGGTGATACAATCGACTTTGCTGTTGGATGGGGAAGTAATGCTGAATATTCTTACGATACAACAGGGATAGATGCAACTATTTCACTGGTTAATAATGAAACTCCCACCAACCTGTTACTTGACACCAGCACAATTGCCGAAAATCAACCCATTAATACAGTAATTGGTAATCTCAACACCACAGACCGAGACACAGGAAACACCTTTACCTATAGTTTAGTTACTGGCACAGGTGCAACTGATAATAGTTTATTTTCCATTACCAATAATCAACTTTCAACAAAAGCGGTTTTTGACTTTGAAACCAAAAACAGTTACAGCATTAGAGTCAAAACCACAGACCAAGGGGGGTTATCCTTCGAGAAACAATTAACTATTGGTGTAACTGACGTTAACGAAACTCCTATAACTTTAGCAGTATCACCAAGTAGCGTCCAAGAAGACGGTACAACGAATCTAGTATACATATTTACCCGCACAGGAGTTACCACCAGCGCATTAACCGTAAACTACACCATTACAGGTACAGCAGACAGCAGCGACTATACTCAAACTGGTGCAACAACATTTACAGCTACCAGCGGAACAATTACGTTTGTAGCTAATTCACCCACAGCCACTCTCACTATTGACCCCATAGCAGACACAATTGTTGAAAGTGATGAAACTGTAGTTGTAACTTTAGCAGCCGGAACAGATTACACTGTGGGTACAACCACTGCTGTCACAGGAACTATTACTAATGATGATTTTCCCACCATTACCCTAGCAGTAGCACCCAGTAGTGTTTTTGAAGATGGTACAACTAACCTAGTTTACACCTTCACCCGTACCGGAAGTACAACCAATATCTTAACCGTTAATTATAGTATCGCGGGTACAGCAGATAGTAGCGACTATACAGGAGCAACACCAGGAACAGGTAAAACCATTACCTTTGCTGCGGGTGAAACTACGAAACAAATAACCATTGACTCGACGGCAGACACCACCGTTGAAAATGATGAAACTGTAGTATTAAATTTAGCAACAGGAACAGGTTACAACATTGCTACACCAGCAGCAGTAACGGGAACTATTGCTAATGATGATACTAGCATTGCTTTAGCAGTATCACCTAGTAGCGTATTAGAAGATGGTAAAACCAACCTAGTTTACACCTTCACCCGGACTGGTGTCACAAATACAGCCATAACTGTTAACTATGGAGTAGCAGGTACAGCCACATTCAATAACGACTACACTCAAACGGGTGCAACCTCATTTACAGCCACCGGCGGAACTATCAACTTTGCTGCGGGTGAAACTACGAAACAAATAACCATAGACCCCAAAGCAGACACAATTGTTGAAAGTGATGAAACTGTAGCTTTAACCCTACTTGCGGGAACAGGTTA